>NZ_JACOOP010000067.1:0-15936 GCF_014287725.1 Clostridium sp. NSJ-49
ACACTGCTTACATTGATACTTTTGTTTAGCCTGCTTATTCATACCAAACTTGTATAGTTTATCAGAATTACAGCGTGGGCATTTTATATTAGTTTTGCTCATTGTTCTTCTCTCCTTTTCGAAGGGGGTATTATTTAGTCTTGCAAACCTATTGTATTTCCTTGGGTTGAGAAGAGCAATGTTCATATAACTTAACAGATCGAAAATTAGATGAAGGAGGTTTTATGAAAAATGAAAAAAGTTGAGAAAATGCTAACTAGTATATTGTTAGGCTTATCTATATTATCAACTGGATGTTCTAATAATAATTTGGTGAAGGATGTAGAAAATACTAATTTAAGTAAAGAGGCACAAGATATTGGTTCAGCACAAGATGTTGGTTCAGCACAAGATGTTGATTCAGCACAAGATGTTGGTTCAGCACAAGATGTTGGTTCAGCACAAGATGTTGATTCAGCACAAGATACTGCATCAGCACAAGATATAGAATCTCAAAAACAAATGTATCTAAATAAATTAAATGAATTAGATGAAAATTTAGAAGAAACTCGTGATGAAAGATATGCTGGACCTACAACGCTAGATTTGATTAAAGCAGCTAGTGATGAATATAAACAATGGGATGATATTTTAAATGAAATTTATTTTGTATTAGAACAACAACTTCCACAAGAAGATATGGATAAATTAAGAGAAGAAGAAATCGAGTGGATTAATATTAAGGAGTTAAAAGGCGAAGAAGCGGCAGATAAATATAAAGGAGGGACGATAGCTCCTTATATGTCTATAAGTAGTAAAATAGAGAGTACAAAAGAAAGATGTTATGAACTAGTTAATCAATATATGAAATAATCATATACTTTTTCATATTATAGGTTGTTGAATAAACAAAATTTGTAAAAATAAATAAAGTCACTCTTTTGTGATATAATAATTTCGCTAAAAACCCAAATACATCACAAAAGGAATGACTAGAACATGATTATACCATTAAATATTAAAAGCGAAAATACTTATTATAAAATTTTTGAAGCTGTTAAAATTGCATTTACTAAATTAAGCCCAAATAATCAAAATACTAAAGGAAGACCTCGTAAATATTCAGATCAACAAATAGTTTGCTATATGTTATACGGCGTTAAAAATAGTATTTTTAGCCTAAGAGAACTTGAATATCGAATAAAACAAGACCATATATTTAGAGCTATAATTCAAATTGATGATGTTCCAGATTACTCTACTTTATCACTAAGGGCAAAACACTTAGAAAAGCATATATATTATGGTATTTATGCTATGTTTATTGAATTTATTGATCCTGAAATTAGATTATGTGCAATAGATGGAACTGCATTAAGAAGTTCTAAATACGATAGCGAAGCTAAATCGGGTAAAAGTACTCGACTTGGTTATTTTAAAGGTTATAAGTTGCATTGTATTGCAGCAGTTACCGATATTATAATTCCTTTAGTCTTTGATTTAACAACAGCAAATGTTTATGATAATCAACTTTCACACTTACTTTATGAGGTTAAAACTTATAATCCATTTTTAATAATTGCTGATGCTGCATATGATTCTACAGAGTGGTTTAATATCGTTTCTGATTTAGAGTTAAATCTATTGACTGATATTAATATGCGTAAGGCTAAAAGTATTGAGTCATTTACAGGCAAAAGATATGAAAATGCTGTATTTATGAAATCTCCTATTGGATTAAAATTATATAAAAACAGATTAAAAATAGAGCAATTATTTTCTGTATTAAAAGGATTATATAATTTAGAAAATCCAAGATTATATGGACAATCCCGATACGAACGTCATATAAAATGGGTATTATTATCATATTTAATAGATGAATTTAATAAAAAGCAGCAAGGAATAAAAAGTAGAAAATATCCTTGGAATCTATGAGTTCAAAGAATATTTTCTTAAATAACTATCTGTAAAAATTAGTTATTCAACAACCTAATTAAATATATTAACTACGTAAGTTCCAAGTAAATCGCCATCGGAATTTAAATTTACATATACTACTTCTTCTTTATTACTAGCTATTGAAGCTGCTTGTACAACAGTTGGTAATATATTTGAAATTACAAATAGAGATGTCACAACACCAGCTGCAGTTCTTTTTACTACTTTATTATTATCCATTTATATCAATCCTTCCTTTATATCTAATCCTTCAGCTTTTTTAATCTTATTCTTTTTAACAACTACACCATCAAAAATATATAACAAGCCTGGTATAACAAATATTACAATTACTAATGAACATATTGTTCCTTTTCCAAGAAGTCTTCCAAGCTGTGCTAGTAATTGATGGGTTGTCATATATCCAAGTAAAAGTCCTACAGCTGTCAATACTGTACCTGAAGTAAGTATTGAAACCATTGATACTGATACTGTCTTTACTACAGACTCTTTTTTATTAAAATCTTTTCTAAATTCTAGATATCTTTCAGTCATTAATAAAGTATCTTAATCTAAATATTCCATAGGAACTTCTGCACCTGCTTTATCTACATAAGATATTATAGAGCTTACCTCTTCAACTTTCTTAAGTCTTTCTGATAATTTTTCCTCAGTCTCAAAATCACCTCTAGGTACCATTAATACAAAGTTATTTGACTTACCAAAAGTATCTTCTATCAACTTTGTATCTCGTCCTAATTTAGTATCTTCTCCAAATATCTTAGAAGCTCCATAATAATAGTCATTATTTATAGATGCTAAATAAGAAGGTACAATTACAATTGCAAATAAAATAGAAAATGGTATCATAATCTTTCTTACTACCTTAGCAAATCCATTGAAACTAGGCATAAAGTTTCTATGCTCCCCTTTATCAATTAGCTTACTGCAATATAAAATTAATCCTGGAGTAAAAATAAACACTGTTATTAAGCTTAAAGCTATTCCCTTAGCTAATGCAAATCCAAGGTCTGGTCCTAATTTAAATTGCATTACTGTAAGAGCTAAGAATCCAATTACAGTAGTTAATCCACTAGATAAAATTGAACCTGTAGATTTGCATAACGCTTGTACCATAGCCTCTTTATTATCTAATACTTCTTTTCGTATCTCTTTATATCGATGTAATAAAAATACAGAATAATCTAGTGATACCGCTAACTGCAATATGTTTCCTGCTGCATTAGTTACAAAAGATATTTCTCCAAAAATCAAGTTTGTACCAGAATTTATCATAATTGCTACACCTATTGATAATAGTAATATGATAGGTTCAAACCATGATGTTGTAGTAACTAATAGAACTAATAAGGTAAACGGTACTGCTATCATCACTATTCTACCAATTTCCTTTGTAGTAGATTCTGTTGCAACGACTGTATCTACTACTGTTCCTGAAAATGCATTATCATCACCAATCAAATCCCTTATCTCATTTACAGCCTCTATTCTTTTACTTTCATCTACAGTTACAGTAAATAAGGCATTCCCATCAATGTAATAATCGCTAATTATATCTTTATCTATAGTATCTAATGGCTCTTTTATATTAGCTACATCATCTAACCACATAACTTCATCAACACCATCAATAGCTTCAAGTTTATCTTTAATATCAATAGCTTCAGGTATAGTAACATTAGATACCATTATCCTTCCATTAGGTATTCCACCCTTGAACTCATTCTCCATTACATTTAGAGATACTGTTGATGATGTATCATCTGGAAGGTAATCGTTCATGTCATAATTAACAGAAACCAATGGCTTACATAAAGCTGAAAATATCGTTACTATAAAAAAAACTATTAAAATTAATCTTTTATGCTTTACAACTCCTCTAAAAAACTTTTCCTTCATTTATTGCTCCATCCCCTTTTTAAATAGCCTAATTATTAGACACTGTGTTGATTTATTAGTCCATTTAGATTATAATAGACTAAAATTTCCATATCAATAATCAATATTTTTGAAAATGTTAAAAACTAGACTCCCTTTTGTAACTCTGAATATTATTAGACAGATTTTAAAAATGTGTCTATTTTTAATAACCATTTTTCATACATGATATTGAAATAAATCTTAGTAGGATATCTATGGAGCAGAAATCTACTGATAGGCGTATCAGAAAGACTAAAAATGCCTTAAAAGATGGACTTATTGAACTTATGTTGGAAAAAAGTATAAATGATATTACAGTTAGAGAACTTACAGAAAAAGTTGATTTAAATAGAGGAACATTCTACTTGCATTACAAAGATATTTTTAATTTGCTAGAAAAAATTGAAGAAGAATTATTTGAGGAATTTAATAAAATTATGGATGCTCATTCTCCAGATAAACTTGATGGCCGTCCTCTGCCTCTTTTAGAAGATATTTTTATGTTTTTAAAAGATAATGCTTCCATGACAACAGTATTATTAGGTCGTAATGGAGATATTGCTTTTGTTAATAAAATAAAAGATATTATACGAAAAAACTGTTTTACTTCATGGAGTGCCTTTTTTAACTCTGAAAACATGAATAACTTTGATTATTTTTATACTTATATTCTTTCAGGATGTTTAGGATTATTTGAGGCCTGGTTAAATAATGGACTAAAGGAATCACCACATGAAATAGCATTATTAACAGAATCTTTTATACTTCATGGATTTCAAACTTTAAAATAGAATCTTTATCTTATCTTTCTGATAAATAAAGTTACAAATAATTAAAAAATCTAGCACTTTAGTTGTTAAACTTTTGTGCTAGATTTTATTTCTAACTAAATTTCATTTTAGTAAGCTGTATAACCACCATCACTCATAATGATAGAGCCAGTTATATGAGCTGCTTCTTCACTTGCTATATAAAGAATAGTTGCTGCTTGCTCTTCAGGAGTTGCTGAACGTTTTTGTAATGTTTCAGTTTTTCCACCTATCATAGTTTCTGATTTTGCTTCCTCTAAAGATTTTCCTTGAGCCATAGCTGTTCCAAGCTTAACTTTAATCTCTTGAGCACTTCTATCATTTAATGGTGTTGCTGTAACTGCTGGAGAAACTGAATTACAACGTATGTTAAATTTAGCCAAATCATTAGCTACAGCTTTAGTTAATCCATTAAGCGCATGCTTAGATGTAACATAAGCACTTGCTCTATAAAAACCTGTAGTTCCTGCTACTGATGATACATTTACTATAGAACCACCTTGTTTATGGTTCAACATATTTTTAACTTCTTCTCTACAACAATAAAATGCTGAATTTAAATTTGTATTTATAACTCTTGACCATTCTTCTGTAGATAGCTCATCAATTCTTTCTCCATGTCCTACAACTCCAGCATTATTGATAGCAACATGTAATTCTCCTACTTCATTGTTTATTATATTAAATAAGCTTGTAACTTCATCTTCTCTACTAACATCAGCTTTTATAAATCTTGCTTTACCACCATTTTGAACTATTTCAGAAAGTACAGACTGCCCTCTTTCCTCGTTACGTCCTACTATAATTACAAAGGCCCCTTCTTTTGCAGCCCTAACACAGACTGCTTTACCTATACCAGATGTTCCCCCAGTTACTAGCATATTTTTCCCTTCAAATCTACCTTCAAAATAATCTCTCATTCCAACTCTCCTTTTTGCATTATTTTCCTAATAATTATAGCACAATTCCCAATCTTATTTGTTAAAATTTAGCAAACATTTTTTGATAATTTTCATTAGTTTTTTATTATTCCCTTAATTTATCTATAAAATACATAGTAATTTATTATATTTTAATAAAAGTATTTACAAAGTTTGTCGAATATTGTATTCTGTAACCGTAATCAGAAAAATTTTAAAAATACTTATAAATACACAGAAAGGATGATTATCGTGGCTAATATCGGAATATTTGACGTTTTAGGGCCAATTATGATAGGTCCATCATCATCACACACAGCTGGTGCAGCAAGACTTGGTAAAATAGCTAGAACAATTGTAAATAAACCTATCAAGGATGTTACTTTTTTACTGCATGGATCTTTTAAAGAAACTTATAAAGGACATGGAACAGACCGTGCACTTGTTGCAGGAATATTAGGAATGATGCCTGATGATTCTAGGCTTAAAGACTCACTTTTAATTGCTGAATCAGAGGGTCTAACAATTAAATTTCTTCCAGCAGATTTAGGACAAGTTCATCCTAATACAGTAAAATTTCTTATCACTGATTTAGATGATATTCAATGGGAAGTGCTAGGCTCTTCTATCGGTGGTGGACTAGTTGAAATTTATGAGATAAATGGAAATAAGGTAAAAATAACTGGAGAATATCCTACTATTATTACTAGCCACGATGACATTCCTGGTACTATTTCTAAGATTTCTACTATTTTCTATGAAAATGAAATTAATATCGCTAATATGGCTCTTGTAAGAAGTCAAAAAGGACAAGATGCTACAATGACTGTTGAAATAGACCACACTGCTTCTGATGCAGTAATTGAACAAATAAAATCAATAGACGGAGTAAACCGTGTTATTGTTATAAACTCTTTAGGTTAGGGGGATTTTAACTATGATGATTGCAAATTCTGGTAAAGAATTAATTGAAATATGTGAAAAAGAACAAATATCTTTAAGTGAATATGCTATACGTAAAGAAATGGAATGCAAAGGCGTTTCTCGTGAATACTTATTTGAACAAATGAAACTTACTCTTGATGCAATGAAAGAAAGTGCTACTGTTGGTAGAGAGAAACAAGTATATTCTCTTAGTGGTCTTATCGGTGGAGATGCTTATCGTCTACAACAATACAGCAACTCTGGTAAATCATTAATGGGAAGTGGTATCGTTACTGCAATGGCAATGGCTATGTCATCTTCAGAAGTAAATGGTGCTATGGGTAAGATAGTTGCATGTCCAACTGCTGGTTCATGTGGTATCCTTCCTGCTGTAATCTTAAGTGCTGGAGAATTATTAAATAAAACTGATGAAGAACTTATTCAAGGTTTATTTGCATCTTCAGCTATCGGTATGATTATAGGAATGAATGCTACTTTCTCTGGTGCAGAAGGTGGATGTCAAGCTGAATGTGGTTCTGCAGCTGCAATGGCAGCAGGTGCTGTAGTTGAACTTATGGGTGGTACTCCTAAGATGAGTTTAGATGCTGCAGCTATAATTTTCAAAAACGTATTAGGTCTAGTATGTGACCCTGTTGCTGGTCTTGTTGAAATACCTTGTGCAAAAAGAAATGTATCAGGTGCAATAAGTGCTCTTTGTACAGCAGATATGGTAATGGCAGGAGTAGATTCAAAGATTCCTTTTGATGATGCAGTTTCAGCAATGTACAAAGTTGGTACAAGCATGCCTGCGGAATTAAGAGAAACAGCTTTAGGTGGAGTTGCTATTACTGAAACTGGTCTAGCACTTAAAGAAAAAGTATTCGGGAAATCTTCTAAATAATAATAAACGAATAATTACTTAACTACTTAACAGCAAAAATTTAACTTATGATAAATTTTAAAAAAACAAATGATTAATAGGGGATGAAAAAATGGATATCATATTTGGAACTGTTCTTTTACTTGTAGTACTTGGACTATTTACTTTATTTAGCTACAAGGCACCAAATGGAATGAAGGCTATGGGAGCTCTTGCAAATGCAGCTTGTGCTAGTTTCTTAGTTGAAGCCTTTCACTTTGCATTCTTTGGTGAAGTATTAAAAATTGAATTTTTACAAGGTGTAGGTAATGCAAACGGAAGCCTTGGTGGTGTTGCAGCAGGTATACTTGTACCGCTAGCTCTTGGAGTTTCTCCAGTTTATGCAGTATTAACTGGTCTTGCTGTTTCAGGCTTTGGTATATTACCAGGATTTATAGCAGGATACCTAATATCTTACGTTGTTAAATTCTTAGAAAAGAAAGTGCCAGCTGGTTTAGATCTTATTGCTATAATAATTATCGCTGCCCCACTTTCTAGATTAATTGCTACTGGCGTAAACCCAATAGTTAATGGAACATTATTAAAAATAGGTGATGTATTACTTTCATCTGCAAATTCAAGCCCTGTAATTATGGGAATTATCCTTGGTGGAATATTAACGGTAGTTGCTACAGCTCCACTTAGCTCAATGGCTCTTACTGCTATGCTTGGATTAACTGGTGTTCCAATGGCTATAGGTGCTTTAGCAGTATTTGGTTCTTCTTTCATGAACTATGTATTCTTCCACAAAATGAAGTTTGGTTCTAAGAAAGATACTATAGCAGTTGCTATAGAACCTCTTACTCAAGCAGATATAATTAGTGCAAACCCTATTCCAGTTTACGTAACAAACTTTATAGGAGGAGCAGCAAGTGGTATAATAGTTGCTTTAATGGGATTAGTAAACAATACTCCAGGTACAGCTACTCCGATTGCAGGATTTGCAGTTATGTTTGCTTACAACCCAGCTATAAAAGTTTTAATAGCAGCAGCTGGATGTATTATAGTAAGTGTAATAAGTGGATATATCGGATACTTAATATTTAAAAATAAGAAAATCCTTACTGCTGATGAAATAAGAAATCCTAAAGCAGCATAATCAAACGTCAAATATACTTATACATAATTTATAAGACTATCCTAAGATAATAATACTATTTATCTTAGGATAGTATTTATTATATTTTTTATTAAATAATATTTTTTTATTAGCTAATACTTTTAATAAAGAAATTAAATATTTTATAATAAAGGAGAAAATTATTATGAATAGAAATGAAGTAATGAATGTATTAAATTTTAGACACGCTTGTAAGGAATTTGATTCTTCTAAAAAAATTAATGATGAAGACTTTAATGTAATATTAGAAGGAGGAAGACTTGCAGCTAGTTCTATGGGAATAGAACCTTGGAAGTTTATAGCTATACAAAATGAAGTCCTTAGGAAAGAACTAGCCCCTGTATGCTTTGGTGGAACTACTCAAATAAATACATGTAGTCATTTTGTAATATTATTAACTAGAACTGCCAATGAAATAAAATCAAACTCTGAATATATAGACCATTTATTAAGAGATGTAAAAAAGCTCCCTGAAGAATCAGTATCTATGATGAAAGGATTTATGAAGAAATTTGAAGACACAATTCTTACTACTGATTCTGCATTACAAAGATATGCCTCTGAGCAAACTTATATAGCTTTATCCAGTATGATGATGACAGCTGCATTACTTAATATAGATTCATGTGCTATAGGAGGTATAGATAAGAATGCTGTTGAAAAAATCCTAATGGATAAAGGTCTATTAGATACTTCTAAATTCGAAATAACACTAGGTTGTGCCTTTGGATATAGAGTTAGTGATGCAACTCCTAAAACAAGACAGCCTATGGATGAAGTTGTCGTTTTAATTAAATAAAGATATTAAGTGAGACTTCTCTAAATATAAATAACAAAAGGTGCTGCTCACATAACCTGAGCAACACCCTTTATATTTATAACATTATCTCATTCCTAATCTCTTTAACTCATCTGAATCTGCATTAATAATTCTTTTCTTTAAATTATTTTCTACCTTTACCTTCTCAGTAACTAACTCTATTTTCTTTGTATCCTCTGTTTTAATAACAAAGTAAGTAATAAGTACAGTTAATCCTAAACCTAATAGCATCATAATAAAACCTCCTGGTTCATTCCTTTATATATACATTATAACCTAAAACTGTGTCAAAATGATGTCTATACTATAATATTTTTATTTATATAAACTTCTAAAGAATGGTGTATAAATATATTTCTATCAAACTACTTTATGTTTAAATTATTTACGGAACATTTGAAGGATATTTTATGAAATACGAAGTTATATTATTTGATTCAGATGAAACATTAAATGAAAGACTTATGCAATTCATTTATGCATAAGTCTTTTTAGTATTTTAATCTATATATTTACTTAAAAAAAAACTCTTAACAACTTATCCTAAAATGTCTTATAGATAGTTTACTTATCTAAAACATAACCATAAGCTCTTACCTTACCATCTTCTTTTTCAAGGTAAACACCTTGAATTTCTGGAGCAAAGCCTGGGAAAGAATTAATTCCCTCTTCTAAAATTAAGAAATATCTTTGGGCTACTGTATTCCATCTTTCACCTGGAACTACACAGAATACTCCTGGTGGATAAGGAAGCGCTCCTTCTAATGCAATCTCTCCAACTATATCAGTTAATGGTATAAGCTTAGCATTATTTCTCTTAAGCTCAACATTAGCTTCTCTTGGATCCATCACATACTCTGGAAGTGAATCTCTTCTAAATAATAGCTTTTGATAAGTTTTAGCATCATTCTTTTTATAGAAATCATGCATCTCTTGGCATAGTCTTCTTATTGTGTAACCTTTATAACGCTCTTCATATTTAGAGTAAAGCACAGGTAAAACTTCACTTAATGGAGCATTTTCTTTTATAAATGTCTCAAATCTTACAAGATGATTTACAAGACCTTTCATCTTTGCAGGAGTTTCTGCTGGAGTTAATAAGAAAAGAATAGAATTTAAATCACACTTTTCTGGTATAACTCTATTATCTCTTAAATAATTTGCAAGTATTGTTGCTGGTATACCAAAATCTTCGTATTCACCAGTCTCTACGTTTATTCCTGGAGTTGTAAGCATAAATTTATTAGGGTCTACAAAGTATTGGTTTTCTCCATATCCTTCAAATGAATGCCATCTTTCTCCTGGATGGAATTTGAAGAATTCAATATTTGTCGATATTTCTTCTGTATCATAATCTTGCCATGGCTTTCCATTAACTACTGGTGGAATAAATGGTTTTAATAAAGTACATCTTTCTAAAACGTCTTTTCTAGCATCAACACCAATCTTTATACAATCTGCCCAAAGCTTTCTTCCTGCTTCTCCATCTTGCATTCTAGCATTAACATCTAATGCCGCAAATAATGGATAGAATGGACTTGTTGAAGCATATAACATATAAGCATTATTGAAACGCTTATGATCTATATAACGCTTTTGTCCTCTAAGATGACTATCTTTCTTATGGATTTGAGAAGTTTGAGAAAATCCTGCTTGTTGCTTGTGTATAGATTGTGTAACAAATATACCTGGATCTTCTGGTGTTAAATTTAATAATAATGGAGAACAATCTCTCATCATTGGTATAAACTGCTCATATCCAACCCATGCTGAGTCAAAAAGAATATAATCACAAAGGTGTCCTATCTTATCAACTACCTGTCTTGCATTATATATAGTTCCATCGTAAGTTCCAAGCTGAATAACAGCTAATCTAAATGGTCTCTTACTTTTAGCTTTTTCTGCATCAACCTTAGCTGCCTCATTTCTTAAATACTCTTCATTAAAGCAATGTGCATCTATTCCTCCTATAAATCCAAATGGATTACGAGAGGTTTCTAAATATACAGGTTTTCCTCCAGCTGTTACTAACGCTGAATTATATATAGATTTATGGTTATTTCTATCAAATAAAACTAAATCTCCAGGGGCAACTGTTGCATTTATAACTACAGCATTTGACGTACTTGTTCCATTCATTACAAAGTATGTCTTATCTGCATTATATACCTTTGCTGCATATGCTTGAGCTGACATTGCAGGACCTTCATGTATTAATAAGTCCCCTAAATCAACGTCTGCATTACATATATCTGATTTAAATATATTTTCTCCAAAAAATTCATACATAGCTCTTCCAGCTGGATGCTTAAGGAAGTACTTTCCACCTTGATGTCCTGGACATGCAAATGCTAAATTTCCTCTTTTTGAATATTTACTTAAGACATCAAAAAATGGAGGTAACATTTGCTCTTCATATCTATCAGCTGCTTCATTTACTTCTTTACTGAACTCTTCTGTATTTAAATCTTCAGCTTTTACTATTTTAGCAACTTTATTTTTAATAGATTCATCAATATTATCAGTCTCAGCTATAACAAATATATCTATTCCGAATTTTGTGTCATATATGCTATTAATAATTTCTATATCACATTCATTAACTACAGCAGCTGCTACATCTGTATAATCAGTTGACATTGCTGATATAATTTCTCTGTCTGTATAGAAATAATATTCTGTTTTATTAGTGCAAGCAATCTTTAAGGATTTCATGCTTATTCCCCCTTGCTTTTTAGTATATAGTTATAATTTGCTTAATTTCAAAAATATATTATAGATATACTTTAATAATTAACATCATAATTATATAGGTAGTGCATTTGAAAGTAAATGCTGTAATATTAATAATATTCCTAATATCAAAAAAAGCACCTATCTGGTGCTTAATTCTTAACATAATATATAAAAATATTTTTGTAATCCTATTTACTATATAACAAATACAAGGTGCTATTTTAGCCGATTCTTCCACTCTTCATAAATTGTGCAAGTTCCTTTGCATAATATGTTAGTAATATATCTGCTCCTGCTCTATATATACTTGTAGCAGTCTCACAAACAATATTATCTTCATCTATAAACCCCATTTTTGCTGCTGCTTTTATCATGGCATATTCACCACTTACACTATATGCAGCTACAGGAACATTAACTTCATTAGCAACATCACGAATTATATCTAAATATGATAATGCAGGCTTAACCATAATAATATCTGCGCCTTCACTAATGTCTAATAAAGCTTCTCTCATTGCCTCTTTTTTATTATGATAATCCATCTGATAAGTTTTTCTATCTCCAAAAGATGGTGCTGAGCCAGCAGCTTCTCTAAATGGTCCATAGAAAGATGATGAATATTTAACTGCATAAGACATAATTGGAATATTTTCATAACCATTTTCATCTAATATACTTCTTATTGCAGCAACTCTTCCATCCATCATGTCTGATGGTGCAACCATATCAGCTCCAGCTTGTACATGCGATAAAGCTGTTTTTGCTAATAAAGGAAGAGTACTATCATTATCTACCTCTTGTCCCTTTAACATACCACAATGACCATGTGAAGTATATTCACAAAGACATACATCTGTTATGTAATAAAGCTCTGGACATTCCTTCTTCGCAACTCTTAATGCTCTTTGTATTATTCCATCTTCACTCCAAGCTCCAGTACCTAATGGGTCTTTTTTATCAGGAATTCCAAATAACATAACATTTTGTACACCACTATCTACTATTTCTTTTAAAACTTGTGGCAACATATCTATACTATATCTAAATTGATTTTCCATTGAAGATATTTCTTCCTTAATGCCAGTTCCTTCTTTTATAAAAATAGGATAAACTAATGATTTTATATTCATCTTAGTTTCTCTAACCATAGAACGTACAAAAGGATTACTTCTAAGTCTTCTCGGTCTATTTATTAAGTCCATTAATCAATACCTCTCTTACTACATTCAATAACACATTCTACTAAACTTTCAATTGTAGCTTCCTTTGAAACTGACACCTTCATACCATAACTGCTAGCTTCTTCTGCTGTCTTCTTTCCGATACAAATTGAGTTTATAGAATTATAATCTAAATCATCTATAGAGTTTACAAAGCCTTTTACTGAAGATGCACTAGTAAATATAACATAATCTTCATCATTAACTTTAATATCTTTATTTTTCTCATATACAATATCATATAAAGGAACAACATCTATTTGTTTTTCATATGACTTTAAATTTTTATAAAGCTCAGTATCTACTTCTTTAGGTACACAAACCATAACTTTATCGTCTACAGAAATACGCTCTGATAATCCTTTAGCCATAGCTTCACCATAGTATTCCTCTGGCATATATTCTACAAATATTCCACGACTCTTTACAGCTTTCTTAGTAGCTGGTCCAACAACTGCAAATTTAACATTGATTAAATTTCTAATATCTATTTTTTTATCTCTTAATTCATTAAAAAATATTTCAACTGCTGCTTCTGATGTGAAAGCAACCCAATTATAATCTTTAATATTATTTATAGCTTCATCTAATACTTCATTATTATTAATAGCTACAGTTTCAAAACTTGGTACTTCTACTACCTCTGTCCCCAAGTCATATAACATCTCTTTAAGCTTAGATGATTTACGTCTAGGTCTAGTAATTATTATACGTCTTCCTCCTAAAGGTCTCTTCTCTGCCCATGAAAACTCTTCTGATAATGAACATACCTTTCCAACAATAATTATGCCTGGAGTTCCAACATCATTTTTTCTTGCTTCTTCAGGTAATGTTTCAATAGTTGCCACTACTTTTCTTTGATTATATCTAGTTCCCTTTTCTAATATAGCAGCAGGTGTATTCTTATCCATTCCAGCTTCTATTAAGCCTTTTGAAATATCAGGTAAAGCCCCTACACTCATAAGAAATACTAAAGTTACATCTCCTAATGCTACTAAGCTTTTATAATCAATAGGGTCATTACAACCCTTCTTTTTATGACCTGTTATAATATGTAGAGATGAAGTAAAATCTCTATGTGTAACGGGTATCCCTGCATAAGCCGGTACAGATATTGCTGATGTTATACCAGGTACAATTTCAAAAGGAATATTATGTTCACATAATAATTCTAACTCTTCACCACCACGACCAAATAAAAACGGGTCTCCACCCTTTAGTCTTACAACTCTTTTTCCTTTTTGAGCTTCTTCTAATAAAATTTCATTTATTCTTTCTTGTACAACCTTATGATTTCCAGCATGTTTACCAACATCAATACATTCCGCATTAGTTGGAATCATCCTCATAATTCCATCGCCAACAAGTTGATCATAAACAACAACATCTGCTTGTTCTAGTACACGCTTCCCCTTTAAAGTAAATAATCCTTCATCAGATGGACCTGCTCCTACAAGCCACACTTTTCCTGTATTCATCCTATTTCACCTCTCAACTTGTCTGCTAATGTCTCACCTAAAGCTTCTGCTTTTAGTACATCTCCTACAATAGTATCAATTATATGCTCTTTTGTTTTCTCATTATAATGAAGTCCTACTAGCTTTATTTCATTTCCTATTACTCTTGCATTAGCAGCAATTGGAGATGAGCATCCTCCATTTAATACTCTTACAAAGCTACGTTCTGCTGTTGCACAATACATTGATATTGGGTCATTTACCCCTTGTAAAAAGCTAACATCTAAATCTTTTCTTGCTTGAATTGATAATATTCCTTGACCTGCAGATGGAATCATTTCTTCTACAGAGAAATATTTGCTTATTCTATTTTCTAAACCAACTCTTTGTAATCCAGCTGCTGCAAGAATAAGAGATGAGTATTCCCCTCTGTCAAGCTTTGCAAGACGAGTAATAATATTTCCTCTTACTGGTGTTATCTTCACATTACCATATAAATTTTCAAGTTGTAATTTTCTACGATTACTAGAAGAACCTATGTTAGATAAATATTTCTCCCTATCTAAAGATTCTAAAGTTTCACCTTCTGGTAATACTAATACATCTCTTGCATCACCACGTGTTGGAAGTGCTACAATCGGTAAATCTTCACTTACTTCCATCGGCATATCCTTTAAACTATGAATTGCAATATCAATTCTTCCATCTATTAATGCCTGGTCTAGTTCTTTTACAAAAAGCCCTTTTCCCCCAATTTTATCTAAGGTCTTATCTAAAATTAAATCTCCTGTAGTTTTTAATGTAACTAGTTCTAATTCTAAGTTTGGGTTATATCTACGAATTTGATTCATAACTAATTCTGTCTGCATAACAGCTAACTTTGAATCTCTACTTCCAACTATAATTTTATTTTTACTCATAAATCTGCTCCCATAGTCTATTTACGATCTGTTAAGTTATATGAACATTGCTCTTCTCAGCCCAAGGAAATACAATAGGTTTGCGATACTAAATAATACCCCCCTTCGAAAAGGAGAGAAGAACAATGAGCAAAACTAATATAAAATGCCCACGCTGTAATTCTGATAAACTATACAAGTTTGGTATGAATAAGCAGGCTAAACAAAAGTATCAATGTAAGCAGTGT
>NZ_JACOOP010000068.1:0-14093 GCF_014287725.1 Clostridium sp. NSJ-49
ACACTGCTTACATTGATACTTTTGTTTAGCCTGCTTATTCATACCAAACTTGTATAGTTTATCAGAATTACAGCGTGGGCATTTTATATTAGTTTTGCTCATTGTTCTTCTCTCCTTTTCGAAGGGGGTATTATTTAGTATCGCAAACCTATTGTATTTCCTTGGGCTGAGAAGAGCAATGTTCATATAACTTAACAGATCGAATTACCATGTCGGGGGGAGATTTATGAATAATAAATTAGATAAAAAAAGTAGTTGTATATTAACTATTACTTTAATTTTATTAATAAGCTTATTAGTAAACGTTTACCAAAGTATAGCTGGAATAGAATATAAAAAAGAAATTGGAAATGAAATAAATAAGAGTATAGAGGAGATAAGAACAAGAAATGAATCTATCCTATTAACTCTTGAGGGATGTATTTCATCACAGAGTATTACAAGTGAAGAAATATTAACATTGTATAAAAATTATAATTTAATAAATATTGCAGAATTAAACTTATGGGAAAAATACTTAAAGAATATAGAAACTTCATGGTTTAAAAAGGATAATAAGGTAGATTTAACGGGAACTGACCAAAATGAGGTATTTGCTAATATAGAAGGACTAATATATAACTTGTTGATTAATTATATGTCAAATGATATGAATTCAATTAAGTTAGATGATAAATTAGCTATGGATATTTCGGTTATGAAAGAGATATCTTATGAGTTGAACACATATATCAATAGCTTTATGGAAGAGAAGTTAAGTAATTTAGAAGGTGAAGAAAAAGCCGAAAAGATGATTAATAAAGGATATTGGATAGATATATTAAAAGGTATAGAAGAAATAAATAGTAAATATAAAAATTATATGTTTAAATTATAAAAATAGAGCTATTGATATATCAATAGCTCTTATTATTTTTAGTGGTGGCAACCGCCCCCACAAGATCCACATCCACCTTCAACTTCGATAACTGGTTTTAAAGATAAACCTCTTCCACCGTTTTCTTCTGAAGATAATAATTTAAATCCACCAAATTCATCGATTAATTTTGATTCAGCTATGAAAGTAATATCATTCATAGTTTCAACTACGTCATTTTCATTAGCATCATCAACAGTTATGTTAAATGCTGGACCACTACATCCAAACCCTGCTAAGTTAATTCTTATGCTGAATTTTTCTATTTCATTATCTTGTAAAAATGCCTTAAATTCGTTGTATGCTTCTTCGCTTATTATAAATTTATTCATATTTATTCACCTCATATTATTTATATTCAAATTATATTTATAGTATACCATAATAGTCGGAAATGGCAAGAGGTTTTTTAGGTATATATTGTAAAATAATAACATATGAGAAAAACCTTGAAATTTCTATAAATTGTAAATATAATATTTACTATGTTTAGCATAATATAAAGTGTATAATGGTATTGGGATAAAATTAAAGTACGAAAAATAGAAAGGGATTGTTAAGATTGAAGCCTTTTGATAGAGACTATGTCTTAAGTAAAATAAAGGAATATAATAGAAAGATAAGACCTCGTAAAATTGGTGATTTTGAGATAAAGAGGATAGATGGATTACAAGGAATCGTTCAAGGGTACTTGTATGAAAGAAAAGATAGAATAAGGTTAAAGATAGCAGAACTAGTTCATGATTACGATCATGTTTGGATGAGACTAACACCTTTAGAAATAGAAGGTTCATATTTTGCTATAGAAAGAGCAAAAGGAAAAGTTGGTATAGTAGGACTAGGTCTTGGATATGTTGCTCAAGAAATGGCAAAGAAAGAAGAAGTAGATGAGGTTATAGTTTATGAAATAAGCAAAGATGTAATTGATTTATATAATTGCAATTTCAAATATAATCCTAAGATTACTATTATTAATAAAGATGCTTTTGAAGCAGAATCAGAAGAATTTGATTTTTTCTATGCCGATATTTATGAATATAAAATAACTAGTCAGATTGTTAAAGATTATGAAGCTTTTAATACTTTACATAAGATAGAGGAGTATTCATTTTTTGGAATGGAACATTTTTTATTAAGCTGTAGCTATGAAGAAATAGTATGGGTCTATATACCAGAAAATTGGATGGAAATGGCTAGAGAAGCTTATGATGCATTAGAACAATCAGAATTATTAGATTATTATAAGCCTCTAGATAAAGAGATTGTTAGTGCAGTTTTACAAAAATTTAAAATAGTTCTTGATAAGATGTAGCGAAAGCTACATCTTTTTTTATATAGTTGTCATAAAATAAGTTGAATATATGAAAAAGTTAGTAAAATACAATAATTTGTAGTATTAAATTTCTTGAGAAAATATAATTGTTAAAGATAAAATTAAAATATAATTACATAATACTTTAATATAGTTAATTAATTTTTATTTCTTAATTTATAATATAGATAACATATTTTCGATAAAAACTTTTGCAAGTATCTAAAAGATAAGTACATATATAGTACCTTAATCAATGAACATAGTAATCAAATTTATATATGAAAGTGAGAGAATTATGTTTTTTAAAAGTAATTATTTAAAAGAAAATAAATATCATAAATTAAAAATAAATTTGATTATATTATACTTATTAAACTTATCTGATTTATTTTTTACTAAACTTCTTTTGAAACTTGAACCTACAATGTTTATAGAAGCTAATGTTTTTTTAGCACCAGTAATAGATGGAGTATTGCCATACTTTTTTAAAATTGTAGTTATAGCAGTAATTCTTTATTATTGGTACTTTAGAAGTAGATATTCAAATGAAAAAGAAATTAAGAGATCATTAATTGCGAGTATAGGATTAGTGAGTTTTTATATATTAATAAATTTATTACATCTATTTAATGTTGGATTTATGATTTTAAATTGGCAATATTAATTAGCTTTATAACTTAAGTTTATGAAAAAAAGGTGGATTAAAAAATCCACCTTTTTCTAGTTTATAGACTGACTGAATTGCAATAGCCTAATTAATTTAGTTAATTATAAAATTACTTTACAACAATATTAACAAGTCTACCTTTAATAACTATAACTTTAACTATTGTCTTGCCTTCAGTAGCTTGAACTATAGCTTCATCAGCTAAAGCAGCAGCTTTAATTCCTTCTTCATCTAAATCAGAAGCAACGTTGATTCTAGCCTTAATCTTACCATTAATTTGGATAGCTATTTCTATTTCATCTTTAACAAGAGCTTTAGCATCATATGAAGGCCAAGCTTCGTTAAATACTGAATAAGAACCAGTTAATAGATTCCATTGTTCTTCAGCAAAGTGAGGAGCAAATGGAGCTAAGATTTTTATAAAGCTTTCACAAACTGTATTTAAGAATTCTAAATTCTTAACTTCTTCTTTAATATATTTAGATAAAGCATTTATGAATTCCATCATTCTTGCTATAGCAGTGTTAAATTGCATCTTATCAGCATCTTCAGTAACACCCTTAATAGCATTGTTTAACCAGAAGTTTAGTTCTTTTTCAGCTTTATCCATTGTAGTTTTATTATTTTCACCACTTTGAATAGCTTCTCTACACATATCAAGGTATCTTTCTATTCTATCAACGAATCTAGCTACTGACTTAATACCATCATCACTCCAAGCTCCACCTTCTGTGTAAGCAAAACCAAACATTAGGTACATTCTAAATACGTCAGCACCGTATTCTTTAATATAATCATCTGGAGATATTGTATTTCCTTTAGATTTTGACATCTTTAATCCGTCTGGTCCTAGGATAAGTCCTTGGTGAGTTAAGCTCTTAAATGGTTCATCGAAGCTTAAGTAACCCATATCTCTTAAAGCTTTAGTAATAAATCTTGCATATAATAAGTGCATACAAGCATGCTCTGGTCCACCAACATATTTGTCAACTGGAAGCATCTTATCTACTAATTCCTTATCAAATGCCTTTTCAGTGTTTTTATTATCAACATATCTCATTTGATACCAAGATGAACATACGAATGTATCTAATGTATCAACTTCTCTCTTAGCTGGTTTACCACAGCAAGGACAAGTAGTATTTACGAACTCTTCACACTTAGCAAGTGGTGATTTACCATCTGGAGCAAACTCAACGTTGTAAGGTAATTCAACTGGAAGATCTTTTTCTGGAACTGGAACAGCACCACAATCATCACAGTATATTATTGGAATTGGAGCACCCCAGTATCTTTGTCTTGAAACTAACCAGTCTCTTAATCTGTAATTAACTTTAGCAGAACCTAAGTTGTTCTCAGAAAGTTTTGCAACTATAGCCTCCTTAGCTTCTTCAGTAGTTAATCCATCAAATTCTCCAGAGTTAACTAGTTTTCCATATTCACAGTATGGAAGTTCGATTTCTTCACCTTTTTTGCTCACTATAACTCTTTCTATTGGTAAGTTAAATTTAGTAGCAAAAGCAAAATCTCTTTCATCATGAGCAGGAACAGCCATAACAGCACCAGTACCGTAAGTTGCAAGTACGTAGTCACCAACCCAGATTGGAACTTCTTTACCGTTTATAGGATTTATAGCATATGAACCAGTAAATACACCAGTTTTTTCTCTTGATAGAGATTGTCTTTCTATATCAGATTGCTTCTTAGCAGCCTCTTTATATTCTTCAACTGCAGCTTTATTTTCAGCAGTAGTTAATTTATCTACTAATTCATTTTCAGGAGCTAAAACAACATAAGTAACACCATTTAAAGTATCAACTCTAGTTGTGAATACATCAAAGCTAAGATCTGAATCCTTAACCTTGAAAGTAACTTCAGCACCAGTAGATTTTCCTATCCAGTGCTTTTGCATAGCAACTGTCTTTTCAGGCCAATCTAAAGTATCTAGTTTTTCTAACAGTTCATCAGCATACTCAGTTATTTTGAAGAACCATTGAGTTAAGTCTTTTTTAGTAACTTCTGTTGAACATCTTTCACAAGCACCATCAACTACTTGCTCATTAGCTAAAACTGTATTACAAGATGGACACCAGTTTACAGGAGCTTTCTTTCTGTAAGCTAATCCGTTCTTTAATAATTGTAAGAACACCCATTGAGTCCATTTATAATATTCAGGAGTACAAGTTATAACTTCATTTTCCCAGTTAAACATAGCCCCCATAGCTCTTAATTGTTCTTCCATTGTCTTGATATTCTTTTCTGTAGAATCCCAAGGGTGGATACCTGTTTTAATTGCAAAGTTTTCAGCTGGTAATCCGAAAGCATCAAATCCCATTGGTTGGAATACGTTGTAGCCTTGCATCTTTTTTAATCTTGCCCAAGAATCAACAGGTCCATAGTTAAACCAGTGACCAGCATGTAATTGGCTTCCTGATGGATAAGAGAACATCTCTAAAACATAAAGCTTTTCACCTTCGGCATCAGGATTAAATTTATAAAGTTCAGTTTCTTCCCACTTTTTTTGCCATTTTTTATCTATGGCAGTTCCGTAGTTACTCATATTTAAAACCTCCTCGTTTAGTCAATTATAAATTAAAAAAAGCCCTCATCTCAATTAAGAGACGAAAGGCATTGTTTCGCGGTACCACTCTTATTAAAACTTTAACTTATAACAGTTTAAAGTTTTCACTCAAATCCGTAACGGGGAATCCGTACTTGCTTTTAACAAGTAAGCTCAAAGGCAAGTTCCTATAATTGTATCACTGTTTTCCACCAAACAACAGCTCTCTATAGATTACAAAAATATAGTACTACTCCTTATCAGTGCAATAATTATTTATAAAAATATGTATTAATTATATAGTAAGTGGTTGTGATAAGTCAATAATGATATAAAAAATGAAAGACAATATTATAAATTAATATATGAAATTATAATATATGATTAATTATCTAATAAGAATATTAAATGCATTTTTGATAAAACTAAACTAAGAAATAATATTTTACAAAGGATGGAGTGTTTTTATGGCAATTTTAAACAGTATTCTAGGGATAGCATTTATATTCCTAGTAGCTTTTTTGCTTTCAAACAACAAGAAAAAGATAAATTGGAGAACTATTATAATTGGATTTTTAATTCAATTTGGATTTGCGCTTGCTGCATTAAAATGGAGCGTAGGTAAATTTATATTAAGCAAAATAGCATTAGGAGTACAGTCTGTAATAAACTATGCAAATGAAGGAATAAAATTCTTATTTGGTTCATTAACTAATGATGGAAGTATATTTGCAGTTAATGTATTAGGGGTAATAATATTCATATCAGCAGTAGTTTCAGTATTATACTACTTAGGTATTATGCAATTTGTTATAAAAATAATAGGTGGAGCCTTATCTAAACTTTTAGGTACTTCTAAGTTAGAAACTATATCAGCTTCAGCTAATATATTCTTAGGTCAAACAGAAGCACCACTTTTAATTAAGCCTTATGTTGAAAAACTTACTGAATCAGAACTATTCACAGTAATGGTTGGTGGATTAGCTTCAGTTTCAGGTTCAATTTTAGTTGGATACTCTTTATTAGGTATTCCAATAGAATACTTAGTATCTGCAAGCTTTATGTCAGCACCAGCAGGATTGATTATGGCAAAGATTATAATACCTGAATTAAAACAAGCAAAAGTAAATGATCAAATAGAAATGGTAAAAGACGATTCTGCAAATGTTGTTGATGCAGCAGCTAAAGGGGCTATAGATGGATTAGGTTTAGTTTTAAATATAGCGGCAATACTTTTAGCATTTGTAGCTTTAATAGCACTTATTAATGGTGTAATAGGATGGGTTGGAGGATTCTTCGGAATAGCTAACCTAAGCTTACAATCTATTTTAGGATATATTTTTGCACCAGTAGCAACAATAATTGGTGTGCCGATGAAAGAATCAATTGCAGTAGGTTCGTTAATAGGTCAAAAGATTATATTAAATGAATTCGTAGCATTTACAAGTCTTTCACCACTAATGGAAACATTATCTGCTAAAGCTTCAGCAATAGCAACATTCTCACTATGTGGCTTTGCTAATATTTCATCTATAGCAATCCTTATTGGTGGAATTGGTGGTATGGCACCGAGTAGAAAAGGTGATATAGCGAGATTAGGATGGAAAGCTATTATAGCGGGAACTTTAGCTAACCTTCTAAGCGCAACTATAGCAGGACTTTTATTAACAATATAGTTTAAATAATACCCTCTGAGATAGATCTAATTATTAGATAGCTTTAGAGGGTATTTTTTATTGATAAAATTAATAACTTAATATAGATATTTATTAAATAGGTTATTGATATAATGACAAATTTTAATTGTATTATAATATAGGAAAATTTAAATTGTATTATTTTGAGTATTGATATTATGAAAAATTTTTATATAATAAGAATGTTTGTAATGTTTTATATTTAAAATAGGAGGTAAAGATATGAGCTGTTTAGGAAATATAGTGTGGATAATATTTGGCGGATTCTTTGGAGCTATAGGATGGATATTTACAGGAATATTATGGTGCATAACTATAGTTGGAATACCTGTGGGAAAACAATGTTTCAAAATGGCAAAGCTACAATTCTCACCATTTGGAAAAGAAGTTATAACTGTAAGCGATAGTAGTACAAGCCTTATTTTAAATATATTTTGGATAATCTTTGGTGGATTTGAATTATGCATAGCTAATCTTATAAGTGCATTGATTTTATGTATAACAATAGTAGGTATACCATTTGCAGTTCAAAGTTTAAAGTTAGCCAAACTATCATTAATGCCCTTTGGGAAAAAAGTAAAATAAGCATATTAAACTTGGTATTTAAAAGTACTAAAGTTAAATAAATTTATACAAAAGAAAAGGAGAAAATATGGCAATTTTAAACAGTATAGTAGGAATTGTTTTTATTTTTCTAGTAGCTTTCTTATTATCAAATAATAAGAAGAAAATAAACTGGAGAACAATTATAATTGGATTTTTAATTCAATTCGGATTTGCTGTTGCTGCATTAAAATGGAGCGTAGGTAAATTTGTATTAAGCAAAATAGCATTAGGAGTACAATCTGTAATAAACTATGCAAATGAAGGGATAAAATTTTTATTTGGTTCACTAAATAATGATGGAAGTATATTTGCAGTTAATGTATTGGGAGTAATTATTTTTACATCAGCAATAGTAGCAGTTCTGTATTATTTAGGTGTAATGCAATTTGTAATAAAAATAATAGGTGGGGCACTATCCAAACTTTTAGGAACATCAAAGTTAGAAAGTTTATCAGCTTCTGGTAATATATTCTTAAGTCAAACAGAAGCACCGCTTTTAATAAGACCTTATGTTGAAAAATTAACTGAGTCAGAGCTTTTCACTGTAATGGTTGGAGGAGTTGCATCTGTATCTGGATCAGTATTAGTTGGATATTCATTACTTGGTATTCCAATAGAATATTTAGTATCTGCAAGCTTTATGGCAGCTCCTGCAGGACTTATTATGGCTAAGATTATAATACCTGAATTAAAACAAGCAAAAGCAAATGAACAAGTTGAAATGGTAAAAGATGATTCAGCAAATGTTGTTGATGCAGCGGCTAAAGGTGCTATAGATGGATTAGGTTTAGTTTTAAATATAGCAGCAATACTTTTAGCATTTGTAGCTTTAATAGCACTTATTAATGGATTAATAGGATGGATTGGAGGATTCTTTGGAATAGCTAACTTAAGCTTACAATCTATTTTAGGATATATTTTTGCACCAGTAGCAACAATAATTGGTGTACCGATGAAAGAATCAATTACAGTAGGTTCATTAATAGGACAAAAGATTGTATTAAATGAATTCGTTGCATTTACAAGCCTTTCACCACTAATGGCAACATTATCTACTAAAGCTGCAGCAATAGCAACGTTCTCACTATGCGGTTTTGCTAATATTTCATCTATAGCAATTCTTATTGGTGGAATTGGTGGTATGGCACCAAGTAGAAAAGGTGACATAGCAAGATTAGGATGGAAAGCTATTATAGCAGGAACTTTAGCTAATCTTCTAAGCGCAACAATAGCAGGACTTTTATTAACAATATAGTTTAAATAATACCTCTGAGGTAAATCTAATTATTAGATAACCTTAGGGGTTATTTTTTTGTTTATAAAATTATATTTAAAAAATTCTAAAGTAATTTTATATATTACTTTTTATGTTAACTTAGAATTTTTTATCTTAAGAAATTTTTAATAATTATCTTGAAAGAATTGTAAGATTTCTATTCTATTATATATATAAGAAGAATCTAGATTGTTAGAAGTCTTAAAAGAGGATGATATGATAATTCTCATGATATAATAAATAAATGAAGAAAGGGGAGTAGGAACATATGAATAAAAATAGAGTATTAGTAGTAGATGACGATAAGGAGATAGTTGAAGCAATTGATATATATTTAAAAAATGAAGGGATTGAAGTTATTAAGGCTTATGATGGTATGCAGGCTATAGAAGCTTTAATAGAAAAAGAAGTACATCTTATTTTAATGGATATAATGATGCCTAAAATGGATGGACTTAGAACAACTATGAAAATAAGAGAAGAAAAAAACATTCCTATTATATTAATATCAGCAAAATCTGAGGACACAGATAAAATATTAGGTTTAAATATGGGTGCTGATGATTATATAACTAAGCCATTTAATCCGTTAGAAATGATTGCAAGAGTTAAATCACAGCTTAGAAGATATACTATGCTTGGAAATTTCGGAACTGTACAACAAAGAGGAGAATCTAATTCAATAATTAGTAGTGGTGGTTTATCTTTAAATCTTGATAGTAAAGAAGTTGTAGTAGACGGTGAAATTATTAAGGTAACAGCCACAGAATTTGGGATACTAGAATTACTTTTAAGAAATCAAGGAAGAGTATTTTCTATAGATGAAATTTATGAAAAAGTGTGGAAAGAGCCAAGTTATAATGCTGAAAATACTGTGGCAGTTCATATTAGAAGGATTAGAGAAAAGATTGAAATAAATCCTAAAGATCCAAAATATTTAAAGGTGGTGTGGGGTATTGGATACAAAATTGAAAAATATTAAAAGTAAATATTCTGATTATATAATTTATGGTTTAATTCTTATACTATCTTCATCTATATTTTTATCTGTAATGGAAATTAGAAATAATTACAGATTTTTTTCTGAGAAGTCATTATATTTAGGTGGAGAATTAAATAGTGAAATAGAAAGTTATGCTGCAAAAGCTGTAGATTATTCTTTGTTTTATAAGTCTTCGGATTATGCAAAAGATAAAGAGAACATAACGGAAAATGATATAGAGATATGTAAAGATGAAATAAGAGTAAAGATAGAATCTGAGACATCGGAGAAAATTAATTCATTATATAATGATTCAAGTTTTAAATACATGTCAGATGAGCGGATAGAAAAGAAAATAGAAGAAGTAAGCAAAGAAGTAGAGGATAAATATAATTTTACAGATGATGAGTTTGAGCAATATGTATTAGAAAGAAAAATTAAAAGTTACAATACTTTGAGTAATGAATTAAATTCTTATAAAAACTTAAATTTTAGTGCTTATGATGAAACAACAAAAAAATGGATTAGTAATGAGAAGAAAGATATAGCCAATCTAAAAACTAATAGCGGATATTTTGCAGAAATAAATATAGCTACTAACGGAAAGTTAAGTAAGAATATTTACGTAGATGGAAAAAGCATAGAAGAAGAGGATTATTATAATTATTATGATTACTATTATCCTTATACGTACTATGAAAGTGTAGTTTCAAGTGAAACAAAATATGAAGGCTATGATGCTGATTCGATTGAAAATCATAATATAGTAGTTTATGTTTGGGTTCCTAAGCAGATAGCAAAGGGAGATTCAGTATACTCAGCATGGCAAATAGCTAATGAAAATAGAAATAGACTTTTACTTAGCGGAGTAGTTTTACTTGTATCAGTTTTAATTCTTTTATGTATAGCACGAGTGTTAAAAAAGAAGAATTATATTAATAATATAATAGATATAATAATAAATAAAATAAAGGATTATCCAATAGAGTACAAATTAGCAGTTGGATTAGGAATTTGGATAATATATATGATGAGTAGATCATCGATATATTATAAGGGATATATATCGTGGTTTAATTTTAAAAATATTATATTAACAGCAATTCTTTTTGGAGTTTGGTATATCTTATTAAGAGATTTATACTTAAATTACAAGGAAAAAACTATATTAAAAAATAATATTAGTGTAAAACTGTGGGCTCAAATTCAAGTATTGATGAAAAATGGATCAATATTTAGAAGTATTTTATTAATGTTTTTAATATATGCTACAATTGGAGGAATACTATTATTTATGGCTATGGTAGCATATGATTTATTTCCGGTATTTTTAATTGCAGGAATAGTAGTAACCATAATATTTATTATTATAGTTCTTAAAAAATTAGCTTATTTAGAAAAAATAATGGATGGGGCCAAAGATGGAGCTGAAGGAAGATTAACTTATAAGATTGAAGAAAAAGGTCAAGGCAGATTTAGAGACTTAGCTCATAATATCAATAATATGAAAGAGGGGCTAAGGGAGTCTCTTCAAAATGAAGTCAAAAGTGAAAGAATGAAAACGGAGCTTATAACTAATGTATCTCATGATTTAAAAACTCCATTAACTTCGATAATAAATTATATTGATCTTTTGAAAAGGGAAGATATAGAGCCAGAATCAGCAAGAGATTATGTTAATGTACTTGATAATAAAGCACAGCGATTAAAGGTCTTAATAGATGATTTATTTGAAGCGTCAAAAGCTGCTAGTGGAGCAATGGAACTCAATATTGAAAAGATTGAAATAGTTCAATTGCTTAAACAAGTGCTTGGTGAAAATGATGAAAGAATAAGTAATCATGGATTAAGCTTAAGAGTAAATACTCCTGAAGAAAAAGTGTTTATAAAAGGTGATGGAAAAAGATTATATAGAGTATTTGAAAACTTAATTTCTAATATAGTTAAATATTCTATGGAGAATACTAGAGTATATATAGATATTATTAAAGAAGATGAGTGTGTAAAAATAGTGATGAAAAATATTGCTGCATATGAATTGAACTTTGACGTTAATGAGATAACTGAAAGGTTTAAGAGAGCAGATGAAGCACGTACTAGTGAAGGTTCAGGTTTAGGGCTTGCTATAGCTAAGAGTATAGTGGAACTACATGGAGGAACATTTTATATAGAAGTAGATGGTGATTTGTTTAAATCCATAATAACTCTGAAATGTAGTTAAGTTTAATAAATTATATAATATTATAGGATTGAGTTAGAATGAAAGATCACTATGATATTATTAATAGATAATAATTGTTAGATAATAAAATTGGATAAAAGTACTTTAAAAAGACTACCATTAGAAATGATGGTAGTCTTTTTTATGCTTAAATGATAATATTATCAAATGATAATTAATATCAAATAATATATTGGAAAATAAGATGTTTCAATAACTGAGAGTCATTATCAACTATAAAAAATATTTAAAAAATTTCAAAAAAAGACTTGCAATTAATAATTATTATTATATAATAATAATAAATGTAAGGTGCATTAAGCACTGATAATAAATCGTAAGACAAAGAGTAAAAGATGTTAGAAGATAGATAATAAATGTTTGAATAAATAGGAGGATTTAATTATGAAGAAATTTGTATGTACAGTATGTGGATATGTTCATGAAGGAGATGCTGCACCAGCAGAATGTCCAGTATGTCACGTTGGAGCTGACAAATTCAAGGAACAAGGTGAAGGATTAAACTGGGCTTGTGAACACGAAATTGGAGTTGCACAAGGAAGTCCAGAAGATATAATGGCTGATTTAAGAGCAAACTTTGAAGGAGAATGTTGTGAAGTTGGTATGTACTTAGCAATGGCAAGAGTAGCGCATAGAGAAGGTTACCCAGAAATCGGTCTTTACTGGGAAAAAGCAGCTTATGAAGAAGCAGAACACGCAGCTAAGTTTGCTGAATTATTAGGAGAAGTTGTTACAAGCTCAACTAAGAAAAACTTAGAATTAAGAATAGCAGCAGAAAATGGAGCAACTGAAGGTAAATTTGATTTAGCTAAGAGAGCTAAGATTGCTAACTTAGATGCTATCCATGACACAGTTCATGAAATGGCTAAAGATGAAGCTAGACACGGAAAAGCTTTTGAAGGATTATTAAACAGATATTTTGGTTAACAAACTGTAAAAATGTTATAAAATAACCATTAATATATTTACTTTGCTAAATTATTCTATATAATTAAAATGTATAAAATAATAATTAATTGTTGAAAGATGGAGGGTTTAATTATGAAGAAATTTGTATGTACAGTATGTGGATATGTTCATGAAGGAGATGCTGCACCAGCAGAATGTCCAGTATGTCACGTTGGAGCTGACAAATTCAAGGAACAAGGTGAAGGATTAAACTGGGCTTGTGAACACGAAATCGGAGTTGCACAAGGAAGTCCAGAAGATATAATGGCTGATTTAAGAGCAAACTTTGAAGGAGAATGTTGTGAAGTAGGTATGTACTTAGCAATGTCTAGAGTAGCTCATAGAGAAGGTTACCCAGAAATCGGTCTTTACTGGGAAAAAGCAGCTTATGAAGAAGCAGAACACGCAGCTAAGTTTGCTGAATTATTAGGAGAAGTTGTTACAAGCTCAACTAAGAAGAACTTAGAATTAAGAATAGCAGCAGAAAATGGAGCAACTGAAGGTAAATTCGATTTAGCTAAGAGAGCTAAGATTGCTAACTTAGATGCTATCCATGACACAGTTCATGAAATGGCTAAAGATGAAGCTAGACACGGAAAAGCTTTCGAAGGATTATTAAACAGATACTTCGGATAATAAAAAGAAAAATCTAATAAAAAACAAAACCTATCATAAAAATATGAAATAAAAGGGGCTGTCTCTGAAATGATTTTTAAAATCATTTCAGTAGACGGTCTTTTTATTTTTTATTCATATATTTATATGAAATTATTTCTAAATGAACAAGTTTTTTGACACGACAAATAGGAGGTTATAAACCTCCTATTCTCTGTAAAAATATACCTTTACGCTATTTTCTTTTCATGCAATAATATACCATTTCT
>NZ_JACOOP010000069.1:0-11751 GCF_014287725.1 Clostridium sp. NSJ-49
ACACTGCTTACATTGATACTTTTGTTTAGCCTGCTTATTCATACCAAACTTGTATAGTTTATCAGAATTACAGCGTGGGCATTTTATATTAGTTTTGCTCATTGTTCTTCTCTCCTTTTCGAAGGGGGTATTATTTAGTATCGCAAACCTATTGTATTTCCTTGGGCTGAGAAGAGCAATGTTCATATAACTTAACAGATCGATTATTTAAATTAGGAGGGGAATATGAACTTAAATAAAATTAACAGTAAAAAATTAGTATTATCAGGATTATTTATTGCAATAGGACTTATACTACCATCTATAACAATGCAAATTCCAAGTATAGGAAATATGCTGTGTCCAATGCATATTCCAGTAATTCTTGCTGGGTTTATTTGTGGAGCGCCTTATGGGCTTGTAGTAGGCTTTGTTGTGCCACTTTTAAGAAGTGTAACTTTTGGAGCACCACCATTAATGCCTATAGCAACAGCTATGGCTTTTGAGCTTGCAACGTATGGTTTAGTATCAGGAATTATGTATAACAGAGTTAAGGATAAAAAGATAGGCGTATATATATCATTAATTACAGCTATGATTTTAGGACGAGCTGTATGGGGAGTAGTTTCTTATGGCTTATTTACTGCTCTTGGAAATCAATTTACTTGGCAGATATTTATGATGCACGCATTCGTAAGTGCTATTCCTGGAATAATAATTCAGCTTGTATTTATACCAATCCTTGTTATAAAAATTAAAGCAAGCGAAGCAAGGAGAATATCTTATGGAAGATAAATTAATAATGAATAAACACTGTGAAGAACGCTTTAGAAACATAAAAGAAGCAGTGGATGAATTAATAGCTAAGAGCGATAAAGATGTTTTAGTAATTGGAATAGATGGCAAGTGTGCTAGTGGTAAGACGACTTTAGGATATTATCTAAATAAAGTATATGATAGCAACCTTTTTCATATGGATGATTTCTTCTTGCAAAATCATCAGAGAACTGAAGAGCGTTTATCAGAAGTAGGTGGAAATGTAGATTATGAAAGGTTTAAAGAAGAAGTATTAGATAATATACTTGAAAAGAAAGATGTAAATTATAGACCTTTCAGCTGCATGGAAAGAAAGATTAAAGATGGATATATTGTAAGTCAAAAAAGGATTAATATAATTGAAGGCTCTTATAGTCTTCATCCATATTTTAATAACTGCTATGATTTAAAAATCTTTACAGATATAAGCGATGAAAAGCAGCTTGAAAATATAGAAAAAAGAAACGGACCAAAGCAGCTTATAAAGTTTAGAGAAGAATGGATTCCTAAAGAAAATGCATACTTTGAAAAGTTTAATATTAAAAATAGTTGCATTACAGTAGCATGGTAAAAATGGAGAGTATTGGACCTTGAAGGTCCAGAAAATTTCCAGAGGCAAGCTATATTGCTAAGAGCAAGTAATAAAAATAATAAATGTTATGAGAATTGAATAATTAGAATTTAAATGTTTTTAAAAGATAGATACATAAGAAAAAATAATGCGTACAAAAAATAGTTGATTTTATAAAATGTTCGTGATATTATTTGTGTATTAACTCGTATAAAATCCATAATAAGGTTGGAAAGTTTCTACCTGCTAGCCGTAAAATAGCAGACTACGAGGGGATATAAGAAGGTTTGTAATTTATTATAAGCATTATTATAGCACCTCATATTATTATGGGGTGCTTTTTGTTGTACAGGCAGTAAGTTTTTATTAATAACAAAAGAAGGGAATGACAAGATGATGAATTCACAAAATCTAGAGACGAAAATTAAATTAACTTATGAAGTAGATGATAATCCGTCTTTAAGTAAAAAGATATTATTTGGTTTACAACATATTTTTGCAGCTTTTGGAGGTATAGTTGTAGTTCCATTAGTAATAGCAGGAGCATTGGGATTTGATGGAAAGACAACAACTACTTTAATAAGTGCTACAATATTAGCTTCTGGACTAGCTACTATTATTCAGGCAAAGGGAGTAGGTAGAGCAGGTTCTAAGGTAGCTTGTATAATGGGAACAGATTTTACCTTTGTTTCACCATCTATATCAGTAGGGTCAGTTTTAGGATTACCAGGAATAATTGGTGCAACAATTTTAGGGGCATTTTTTGAAATAATTCTAAGCTTTTTTATAAAACCATTAATGAAACTTTTCCCACCATTAGTTACAGGGACAGTTGTTTGTTTAATTGGTTTAACATTATTACCTGTATCTATTGATTGGGCTGCAGGTGGTTCAGGTTCAGCAGAGTATGGTAGCATGTTAAATATATCAATTGCTATAGCAGTACTAATAATTACACTAGCTTTAAATCATTACGGAAAAGGATTATTAAGCAGTGCCTCTATCTTAATTGGGATGGTTGTTGGATATATAATTTGTATACCTTTTGGATTAGTTGATTTTGCTCCAATAAGAGAAGCAGGATGGTTATCTTTCCCTAAAATATTTGAATATGGAGTACAGTTTGACTTAAAGGCTCTTATTGCGTTTTTACCTGCTTATTTTGTAACTACTATTGAAACAGTTGGATGCTTAAAGGCTGTTGGTGAGACTTCACAAGTAGAAATGAATGAAAAAAGAGTAGGATCAGGTGTGTTAGCTGATGGTATTGGTAGCATAATTGGTGGACTTCTAGGATCTTTCCCTAATACATCTTTTAGCCAAAATGTAGGTCTAATAAGCTTAACAAAAGTAGCTAGCCGTTATGTGGCAGTAGCAGCAGGTGCAATACTTGTTTGTTTAGGGTTCTTACCTAAATTAGCAGCATTAATCAATAGCATTCCACAACCTGTACTTGGAGGAGTTGGAATTGTTATGTTTGGTACAGTTGCAGCAGCTGGGATAAAGACTTTAAGTAGAGTAAAGTTAACAGAACGTAATTTATTAATTATAGCTACAGCAATTGGATTAGGTCTTGGAGTTACATTTAGACCAGAATTTATTGAACAATTACCAGAGGCATTAAAAATGATATTTGCATCAGGAATATCTACAGGTACAATTGTAGCTTTAATCTTAAATTTAGTTTTAAGAGAAGATAAAGAAGAAATTGAAGAAACTAAAAACGAAAAGATTGCAGTATAATAGTATATTTAAGTAATAAGAATATTCTTAAATGAAAATCTTTATTAGAATTTATTAAATAAAAGTACATAAAAATAGGAGCTATCTCGCAACTAACTTTAAAAATTAGTTGCGAGATAGCTTTTTTTATTATTTTTTGTAGTAAATTCTGTCGATAAGTTAGCATGAAACTTCATATTTATGCAACATTCATTTTCTATAATTAAAATATAGGAAATAAAAGAAAATAAATTAGAGCTTAATGTAGCATTTAATTTGAAATGGAGGATTTATGGTTAATAATAATCTAAATTTACGAGAAAATGAGAAAATTGTAAAGGATTTAACAGTTTTAAAGCTAAAGAAGAATTTTGGTTTTATAAAAAATGATGAATATGAGGAAGAATTAATTGATCTTACTACTGATTATGAGTTAACTGATTTTTCAGAAACATTATCTAAAATTGCCTTTAAAGCGGTTTTGAAGGAAGTTGAAAACATGGAGCTAGAAGGTGAGGATGTCAAGGTATTACTTAATGAAAAGTTAGAGTTACATTGTGATGGAGTTGTAACTGAAGTTAATGCAGATGTAATTTTAATGAGTAAAGATAGCATTGAAGTAATTGATATAAAATCCTTTGATTATGACTTTATTAATTCTTCGCAGGATATAGATATTAAACTACTTGGCTTAGCTACTATAGACAAGTTCTTAACTAGTATTACAAATGACAAGATAAGACTTACAATAATTCAGCCAAACTTAATGACAGCATCTATATACGAAACAAATATAATGAGCCTTTTGCATCAATGTGAATATAACTTAATATGATAAAAGCTTTAAAATAATTGAAAGGAAAATAAATAGAGATATGAAGGATGAGAATTTAATAAGCACTATATTTAATGATAAAAACTTAAATAAAGATGAAAGATACATGATTTTAACTCTTAAATATTATGATAATGATGGAGATAACATAATAAAAGTTACCTTAAGAGAATTATCCAATGTATTTGGTATAACAAGAATCTCAAAGGTTCAGTCAATTTTAAAAGCTTTAGTAGATAAAGGATATATATCTACCGAAAAAACTATAGGAAAAGCAACTAACTATAGTTTTGTAAAAGAAGGCTTAATATTTAAAAATAATGAAGATATAAGTAATGATCAAATAGCACCTATGGCCGAAAAGGTATGTACAGAAAGTAATGCTCAAATAGAACCTATGGTCGAAAAGGTATGTACAAAAAGTAATGCTCAAATAGTACCTAAGGCTGAAAAGATATATACAAAAAGTAATGACCCAATAGAAGAAAGTAATAAAAAAATACTTAGTGAATCTATAGAAAAGTGTAATTGTTATAAGAGTAGAATGGGGACTAAATCAAGTAAAATAGACAGTTTGACAGGGGTATACAATTCTGAAAATAGTCTGTCAGATAGAGATAAAGATGATAATATAAATAGTTATATAAATAATAAATTATATATAAATATATTTAATGCTTGGAATAAAATTAATATAAATAAAGAGCCACATATAAATCCTAAAATCACAGATGCAATAAATACAGCATCTAAAATCTATTTAGAGGAGCAGATTGTACAAGCTATAGAAAATTACAGTAAGGTTTATCATAGCAATCATTATTATAATCATCCTTGGAAGATTGTTAATTTTCTTAGTAGACCAAATGGAATGAAGAGGTTTATTGATACGGGAGATATATGGTTAAGTTATAAAGATAAATATGAAGATGAGGAGCTCTATGGAGGAGATTTTGATATAGAAAAATATATTGATTAGTCGACTGCGTCGAGGGGAAAAGTTTGCTGCGTAAAGGAGAAAGGTCGACTGCGTCGAAGTGAAAGGTTTGCTGGCGCAAAGATGAAAGGTCGACTGCGTTGAAGTGAAAGGTTTGCTGGTGCAAAGGAGAAATGTTGCCTGCAGCAAGGGGAAAGGTCACCTGCGGTGAGGAGAAAGGTTTGCTGGCACAAATGAGAAAGGTTGCCTACGGCAAGGTTAGGGTTTGCAGGGACAAAGATAATATGATAATTAGGGGGAGAGTTTATGTTGGATAATAATCAAGTAGTATTGGAGCAGGAGATACTTTGCTCTATGTTTAGGAATAATGAGCTTATTATAAAGGCTAGGGATAGTATAAAGCCGGAGATGTTTTTGTATGATAAGCATATGAAGATTTATTTAGGTATATTGGATATGGTAAATAATAAGATGGAAGTGGATTTAGTTACTTTTATTCAATATCATAGCGCTGAAATTAGGAATATGGATGGAGCATCTTATATTTCTGATATTTATACATGTAATGGTAGTGATAGTGGCTTTAATACAAAGCTTGAGTTACTTATTAAAAATTATAAAAAGCATCTTTATGTTGAAATGATGAATAAGTTAAATGGTGATATGGCACTTGAGGATATTGAAGGTGAACTTGAAAGTGTAAAGGTTAAGGTTCATAAGTGTGAGATTAAAAAGGAGCTAGATATTGCAACTCAGTTTGATGATTATGTAAATTGGCTATATAACTCAGAGAGAAATAATGGTATAAAAAGTGACTTCATACATCTTGATAAATATTTAGGTAACTTCCAAAAAGGTAGGCTTATTACTGTATTTGCAAGAAGTGGAGTGGGTAAAACAACATTTTCACTTCAGCTTGCTGCAAATATGATTAAAAATAATGCTAAGGTCTTTTATGGTAGTGCAGAGATGACAAGAAATCAAGTCTTTAATAGAATGGCAGCTAGTCATTTGTCTATATCTAGTAAATCTATAGATGATGATTCAATTAATAATACAGATAAGGAAAACATAACAAAATATATGACAAAGCTTCTTAATAGCAGCTTTTATGTATCAACAGAAACAGATTTTAATAAGTTTATAAATGAAATTAAAGTATACAAGCTTCAAAATTCTTTAGATGTAGTTTTTGTTGATTATATAAATAAATATATAGATTTTAGCGATAAAGATATTATGACAAATAAGCTTGGGAAAATAAGTGGAATGCTTAAAACTCTAGCTATGGAAGAAGACATATGCATAGTGCTAATGGCTCAGGCAAATAGGGTAGTCGATAAAAAAGGTGGAGATATGGCTATAGAAAAGATTGATTCTAGTGATATTCAAGATAGTGCTAGAATTGAGCAAGATAGCGATCAGGTTATAGCTCTTTATAGAAATATTAAGCTTGATGATAAGATGTATAGAGATGCTTTATTTAAAAAAGGAAAATTGAAATACTCATCAAAAAATGCAGATGAAAATCCAGAATGTATAAATGCAATATTAATAAAAAATAGACATGGAGACAGAGGAACCTGTGCTCTAAAATGGAACGGAAGATATTCAAGAGTAACAAATTTTTAAATAGGAGGAGAATTTATGTTTACTGAAATGGCAGAAATAATAAAAGAAAAAGACAAATATCTAGCAGAAATTATAAAGAATTTTGAAGAAATGCTATTTATAGATTCATATACAGTTATCTTAAAAGGTAGGACTATGGCAGAAAGGATAGCAAGAAATATTATAGCAGCTGAAAATATTAAAGAAAATGAAGAGATAAGTCAGAAAGATAGAATTTATCTATTAGAAAGAGAAAGACTACTAGAAGAAGAGGTTACAAAAGCTTTTCATACTATAAGATATCTTGGAAATAGAGTAATACATGACGAAGTGGAAGGAGAGTTTGAAACATCACTAACTATTTATAGAAATATATACAAGGTGTTAGCTTGGTATGTTCCATTATATATAAGCAATAGTTTTGAGGTTAAAGAATATTTAGAGCCAAAGGTTATTGAAAAAATAAAAAATGTAGAAAAAGAGGCCAACGGTGTTAAAAATATTATTATGGAAAACTTTTTACTAAACTTATATATGGACTATGATAAAGAGAAATACTATTTTCACAGTAGAAAAAATAAGAAAATGTATAATTAATAGTAAAAATATAAATCACAATGGGAAGTAACTAATAATACTTCCTTTTCTATACAAAGAAGTTTTTATAATCTAAAATAAAATACTCGTAAATGATGATAGGGATAAAACTAAAAAACATACAAAATAATAAATCGAACATATTTTCTAGAAAAGTATTTAAATATTATTGGAAATTATGTATAATATTAATAAAGAACGTACGTTTGACGAGAAGGTGTTGAATTGGGGGAATAAAAGTTGTTATGTGGTAGAGAGTTTAAAAGGATTAGAGGGGAAATAACCAATATACTTAAAGAGATTACAGAACATGAATTATTTAATAATTTTATATTTTATGATGAGGTTCCTACAGAAGAATTACAATATTGGAAGTATGGTATATCAATAATAGAAGAAGATTTTACTGCTTCTATACAAAGTGTGTGTGGTTACTTTGTTGCTTCTCAAAAGGTTATGCAAAATAGAGAGTGTAATATTAATAGCTTTTTTAGAATAAACGATATTATAGCTGAGGAATTTTATTATATCGATAATATTAATGGACCACTAAATAAACTAGCAAATAGCTTAAAAGAAATTAAAAGCTTTGCAGAAACAGTATTTGGAATTTCAATAGAAATAAATTCAGGAATCAATAATGAATGTCAATGGCTTAGAGAAGTTTGTGATGAAAATATGCTTATAATACATTCAGCTGAAAATGAAGACTTTGTAGATGTGAGCTGTATGATGAACGAAAGATATGATCTTAGATGTACAAAGGAGAAAGAGAATAATAAAGTGGAATTATTAAGAATTCCTTTTGATAAAGTAAAATATTTTGATAACTTTGAAAGGATTGATAATAGAAATAATTATTATGAAGAAGAAAAATACAATTATATAAACAGTAATATTGAAAAAGAAGATAATAGTGAAGTAAAGAATATTACAGAAAACGATGATGATAATGGTACTACATATGAAAAGTTGTGTGAATTAATAAGTGGTGTATGGAGATATGATAATCTTATAGTAGATTTCACTCAGAAAATAATAACAAAAAAAGGAGAAAGAATAAGATTAGGTAAAAAGCAAATGGAAATACTGAAGATACTTGTATACAATAAAGGCAATATCATAAGTAGGGAACAGCTTATACAATATGTTTGGTATACAGATGACGTTAATGATAGAACAGTTGATGCACATATAAGTAAAATAAGAAGAGAACTAGGGTTAACATGCATAAAATCAGTTCCAGGGTATGGATATAGATTAGAATGCTAAGTAATAATACAAACCTTTAGTATTAAAAAGACAGTAGAGATTTTTTTACACAAATCTCTACTGTCTTTTTTAGAGATAATATAAAAAGGCCCACCTAACCATAAAGATTAGATGGACCTTTTTAGAAAGTTAAACGGTAAATTTAGTGATTTGTCTTTCAGTTACCTTAGCTGCATACTTGGAAGCTATAGCTCCTTTTTTACTTATAAAAATATCATTTTCTAAGATGATATCCATTAAGTCAGATACTTCCTGAGAGTTAAGGTTTTGTCTAACACCTGATATTGATAAAGTGTACTTATCATCTGTTTCAGTTAAAAAAGTCATTGATAAAGTATATTCCATAATTTGTTCCCCCCTAAGCGATACTTAAAATTTAAATTTGTTTTGTAGAGCTTATACCTATGTGAATAGGTCTTTCATTTATAAGCACATAAGCTCCAGTTGTTTGAGAAATTAATTACTTTGTATTAGTGACGTTTCATTTAAGTAGTAAGCTACAGCGTCATTTTTAAGAACTGTCTTAATACCTTCTGCAACAGCAAATATAGCTTCAGCAGAAGCCTTTCCTTTTACGTTAGCAAAAGATTTAGTCTTATAAACTGTGTTTCCTTCGTCGTCAGTTCCATTTTCAAGCTTAAAAGCTAATGATACTTTTTGTAATTCTTTATTGGCTGCCATTTAGCATTCCCCCTTTTTGTTTCTTCACTTAATAAATATGATGTAATATAAAAGTTTTACTGTTTTTATTAAGCTTTTTTATGGTTTTTAAGAAATTTTTTTAGTTATTTCATCATTATCTATTACAATGCCAAGCTTAGTTGAAACTATAGTATTTAGCTTGTTAATAGAGTAAGTTAAGTTCATTATTTGCTTTTCAAGCCTTACTAATAGATAAGCACTAATGGCAACAGGAAAGCCAACATTAGCAATCAAGTTTAGTAATTCATTAATCTCCATAAATAAACCTCCTTTAGATTTAGAGTTTAGAAGTATGTCTACTTATTAAATATGAAGGAGATAGAAATTTTTATATGCTTAGTAGTAATAATAAGTTATACTTTAAAATAAAATACTCGTAAATGATGATAAGTATAATAAAAATACACTTAACTTTTGGCTTTTCAAAGATAAGAATTTATGATCAGGCATCTGAAAAAGTTGCTCATGTTGATAAACATAGATATTTTATTTGAACCTATAAGCAGTGACATAGTAATGGTATGCAAAAGATTCAACTAGTAAGTTTATATTCGAATATATATAGATTAAATTCGTTATTGGAAAATGCTGTTATTAACGAAAGCTAGAATGGAAATAATTTGATTGGCAAGAAGTTTATTAATCAGAATTAAAGTTTATTCACATATAAGTAAAATAAGAAGAAAGTTAGGATTAACATTCATAAAATCAGTTCCAGGGATGGGTATAGGTTAGAGTAATAAATAGAAAATATTAGTTAAAAATACACAAAAGTTTACTTTAAAGTATAAAATAAAACAAATAATTTAATTTGAATATATAGGATTATTTGTATATAATTTATTTACATGTAAAAATATACTAAATATATATTGTAAGTAAGAGGAGAATTATGTCAGTAGAAAATTATATTAAGAATAATATTAAAAATGCTGGAGATAAGGTTTATGTTGTACCAGAAATTCCAGAGAAAAAATTAAATAATGCTATCTCTGCAATTGCACCAAATGTAAATCCAGAATATGTTTTAGCAATAATAGACTCAACATTATTTGGTAGTGCAAAAGAAGGGTTAATATTTACTGGAGAAGGAATGTATAAAAAATATTCTTTTGAGGATAGAGAAGGATATAGATTTGAAAAGATAAAAAAGGCTGAATATGAAGTTACCAAGAAGATAAAAGATAATGGTAAGGTAGAAGAGAAAGAACATATCTATTTGCAGATGGACAATGATAATAGAGTTGAATTATCTTCATCATATTTAATGAATGTAAAGTATAAGGAATTAGTTGAAGTAATTAATGGAATAATTAATGAAGCAGGCGAAGATAAGCAGTATATAGCTACATCACAAATGCTTCCTCTTGCATCTATGAATAATGATATAAAGGAAGCATATGTAAAAATAATTTGTAATTTTGCATATTCGGATGATAATGAAATAGATTCTAGGGAATATGCTGAAATAATTTCTTTAATAGTTAGAATAGACTATAATAGTGAAAATCGTTTAAAGATAAGAAGCTATATGTGTGATGAGTCAGAGTGTGAGAATACAGATGATTTAATTCAATATATTAATGATAATGTGCCAGAAGGTAGTTTAGAGGTAATAAGAAAATCTCTTATTAAAGATATAATTTATATATATAAAATTAATAATGATATAAATAATTGGAAAGAAAATAAATTTATTAATGAGCTAAAAGAAAAATTTAATATTGAAGATGAACATGTTAGGTTAATTATTGAAGCAATCAAGAATGATGAAGAAATTTTATCAATGAGAAAAAATGATAGTGAAATAAAGAAATCTATGAAGGATTTAGCTGCAAAAGCTGGGGCTGTAGGAGTTCCTTTAGCTGCTATTTATTTTTCAGGATCAGTAGTTGGTATGAGTGCTGCTGGAATAACATCCGGATTAGCAACTTTAGGAATGGGTGGAGTATTAGGCTTTTCAAGTATGTTTACAGGCGTAGGAGTAGCAGTTTTACTTGGAGTTGGAGCATATAAAGGAATAAAGAAAGTTACAGGTATAAGTGAGTTAGAGAATAATAAACAAAGAGAAATGATGTTGCAATCGATAATAAAAAATTCTCAAAAATCACTAGATTATCTTATAGATGATGTTAATGAAATTTCTAGATTACTTATTGATGAAATGAAAAACGGATTAGAATCTTCAAAGAAAATTGAAAAACTTTCTGCGTTATTATCTATGATGAGCAAGGGAGCTAAGGCAACATCTGAGAAAATTAACTATGCAGAAAGTGAATCGATTATATCACGTTTACCAAAAAAATTAGATATGATTAGATTAGAGGAATTAACAAGTGAACCAACAAAGCAAAAATTCCGTGAATATATATTATCTTTCTATAAAGAACAAGAAGTAAACAAAGAAGATGAAAGTTTTATTGAGTTAGTTTTAAATGATGACTTTTCATTAAATCAATATGAGCAATTATATTCTGTTTTTGAAGCGATTGGCTATACTAATGTAACTGATGCAGCTTTTGCATCTGCAAAAGGGGCTGCTAAAAACTTAGTTAAGAGTGTTTTGGGTAAGTAGGGAATTAAATAAATTGAATCTGTTAAGCTGATATGAAAAAATAGCTTGATTTTTCATAGAATTGCTCGCTCTTTGAAAATTATATAAGTTTGAATTTTTTATTGTATGGTAAACAAACCTACAATAAAATTAAT
>NZ_JACOOP010000070.1:0-11730 GCF_014287725.1 Clostridium sp. NSJ-49
ACACTGCTTACATTGATACTTTTGTTTAGCCTGCTTATTCATACCAAACTTGTATAGTTTATCAGAATTACAGCGTGGGCATTTTATATTAGTTTTGCTCATTGTTCTTCTCTCCTTTTTGAAGGGGGTATTATTTAGTATCGCAAACCTATTGTATTTCCTTGGGCTGAGAAGAGCAATGTTCATATAACTTAACAGATCGTATATTAGTTTATGGAGGAAAAGTATGAAAAAAGTTATAGATGCAAAAGGAAAAGCTTGTCCTATGCCTGTAATTATGGCAAAAAAAGAAATAGATTTAGGAACAAAATTCTTCGCGATTGAAGTTGATAATAATATAGCAGTAGAGAATTTGAAAAAGTTAGCTAATAGTCAAGGCTTTGAAATAACATTAGAAGAAACTGAAGGTATATATTTAGTACATTTTTCTAATGGTTGTGAAGAGTGTCAAGAAGTATTAAATAAAATACAAGGTAAAAAACCACTAGGTGATTGGTGTATATTTGTTGGAAAAGACATAATTGGAGCTGGAGCAGAAGAGCTTGGAAAGTCATTAATGAAAATGTTCTTTTATACACTATCTGAAGATGAAGATTTACCAAAAGCAGTACTATTTATGAATGATGGTGTAAAAGTTCCAACACTAAACGAACAAGCTATTGAGCATTTAGAAGTTTTAGCTCAAAAAGGTGTTAATGTATTAGTTTGTGGAGCATGTTTAAATTATTATAATCTTGAAAATGAACTTAAAGTAGGAACTGTAAGTAATATGTATGATATTGTTGGAGTTATGAAATCAACATCAAAAGTCATTACATTATAAAAGAATAAGTATATAGTACATTTACACAAATAGAATATTATTTAACTTTATAAAGTTAAGAGTAAAAGTGAAAAGTTAAAGATGAAACCTTTAAATTTATAATGATTTAAATTTAGTTTTACTAACTTTCTTCTTAAACTTTTAACTATAAACTCTTAACTTATAATCAAATAAGGTGTTTCTACTTTATTTGATTATAATTGAATAATCTTGTTTATCTATTACTTGGCCTATGATTCGCGTATAAGGAGTATATATTTCCATACGAGATAGGTATTCTTTAGCATCTTTTTCAGGCATTGAAAGTAGAAGCCCTCCAGAGGTTTGAGGATCTAAAAGAACATCCTGCATTTCTTGAGTTACTCCATTAGTAATTCTAAATATATCTTTTAAGTATTCTAAATTATTATACATTCCTTCTGGAAGAATACCCATTTTAGCATATTCTAAAGCATCTGGTATAATAGGAATATTATTACTAAAAAGTTCTATTGTTTTATTACTACCACCGGCCATCTCGTATCCATGACCAATTAAGCTAAATCCAGTTATGTCAGTACAAGCATGAACTGTTAGTCCCTTAAATGATTCTTTTGCATATTTATTTAAAGTAGTCATAATATTTGTGACTTCTTTTATTTTATCTTGAGTTAATAATTCTGCTTTATTTGCTGTATTTAAAATACCAACTCCAATAGGTTTAGTTAATACCAATACATCTCCTGTTTTAGCATTACTATTGGTAAGGATATCTTTTGGATGAGCAAATCCACTAACACATAGACCATATTTAGGAGTTGGATCAGCTATTGTATGACCACCTGCAACAACTGCACCAGCTTCTTTAATCTTGCTATATCCTCCCTGAAGTATATCATGCATAATTGATGGGTTTAAACATGACGGAAAACAAAGTAAATTCATGGCTAAGGCAGGATCTCCTCCCATAGCATATACATCACTTAAGGCGTTAGTTGCTGCTACTTGACCAAATGTATAAGGATCGTCAACCATTGGAGGAAAGAAGTCAACAGTTTGAATCACTACTTTATCATCAGAAACTTTATAAACACAAGCATCATCTTTTTTATCAAAGCCAACCAATAGATTAGGATCTTCAAACTGAGGAAGATTTTTCAAAACGGAATCTAACACAGCAGGTCCTATTTTAGCTGCACAACCGGATGTTTTCGTTAATGTAGTTAATTTTATGTTATTAGACATTTTTAGTCCTCCTAATTATTTAATAAAATTATACAATTATATAAGTAAATTGAATTTAGCGATATAACTACATTATATTACCATAACCCAAATATATCTAGGTTAAATTAAATTGTAATAATATGGAGAATTAAGTTGTTTACATATATATTGAAATAAGTGTAAAATTAAATATGGTATTATTTATAATAAGGAATAAATATTAGAATAGAGGATGAATACAGTGGTAACAACAAATGATTTCAAAAATATAGTTTTAAAAAATATACCCTTAATAGATGTAAGAGCACCGATTGAATTTGAAAAAGGAGCCTTTCAAACTTCTGTTAATTTACCGATTTTAACAAATGAAGAACGTCATATTATTGGAATTTGTTATAAAGAAAAAGGAAATGATGAAGCAACAAAATTAGGTTATGAAATTGTATCAGGAAAAACTAGAGAAAATAGAATTAGTGGATGGATAGATTTTATAGATAAAAATCCTGATTCTATGATTTATTGTTTTAGAGGTGGATCACGTTCAACAATAGCACAAAAATGGATAAGTGAGATAGGAAAAAGAGAGATAGTTAAATTAGAAGGTGGATACAAATCTTTTCGTAATTTTTTAATAAACTCATTAGAACCTAATAGTATAAAGGCAAAACCTTTAATACTTACGGGATATACTGGTTCAGGAAAGACAATCTTATTAAATAATTTAAAAAACTCTATAGATCTTGAAGGTATAGCTAATCATAGAGGATCAACATTTGGACATCATGTAACAATTCAGCCAACACAGATAAATTTTGAAAACAATTTAGCTTACGAAATTATTAAGCATAATAACAAAGAGTATAAATATATGATATTAGAAGATGAAAGTAAAAATATAGGTAAAAGTTTTATACCTAATAATCTTTATAGATTATTTCATAGTTCAGATGTTATATTTTTAGAATCATCTATAGAAGAAAGAGTAGAAAATATTCTTGATGATTATGTAATTAATGGACAGAAAGAGTTTATAGCTGCTTATAACGATAATGAATTGGGAGTACAACTTTGGTATGATGACATGTTAAAAAGCATGGAAAGAGTAAAGTCTAAACTAGGTGGAGATAGATTGAAAATTATTATAGATGAGTTTAATAAGGCTTATAGTATTCAAAAAACTACTGGAAGTTATGAGTATAATAGAGTATGGATAGAGCTTTTCTTAAATAATTATTATGATCCTATGTATAAACATTCTATTGAAAAAGATGATAGAAATATTATATTTAGAGGAGATAAAAAAGCAGTATTACAATATATAAATAGTTTAGAGAAATAATCAGTTAAATATATAATAATTCCGTAATTTTACATTTATTTCATTCATATAATTAGAGTAAAAGAAATGTAAAAGGGGAGTTTTTTTATGAGTGAAAATAAAATTATTTGTCCAGAGTGTGGTAAAGAAAATAAGGAAGGAAGTATTATATGTTCAGGATGTAAGAAAGTATTGCAAAACGATTTAGCACAAGCAAGAATTGATAAAGTATATCCAAAGTATAATTTTAAAAACATTAAAACTGGGTTTAGAACACAAGTGAAAAACAGAAAGCCATCAGTTATCGTTGGTGCTATATTGTGTATATCTATAATCGGTACAGTTATTTATACTACTGGAAGAAGTACTGACGAAAGTGCAAGTAGTTTATCAGCTGATTTATCTGCTATGATATTAGAAAATGATAATGCAGAAGAAACTATGAGTAATCAAGGATTTTTCTATAATGATAGAGCGAATAAAATTAAAGCAGATACTGACTTTAAAGAAGAAATGAATAGTATAATAGAGGATACTAATTCTTCTCAAGAAGTTATAGATAATGCAACTAATTTATTAAATGAAAAAGTTAAAATTCAAGAACAAGAGACAGCTGTTGAATCAGAAATAATTAATAATGGATATGAAGATGCATTATGTATGATTGATAAAAATATTGTTAGAGTTTACGTAAAAACAAATGATGTGTTTACTGAAGAAAATGCAACATCAATTCAAAATATAGTTGAAGGTATTACTGGATTAAGTGATATACAAATAGAATCAAAAAATTAGAACATATTTAACACTAGGTTAGTAGTGTTAATAAATAATTAATAAAATATTAGTACCTAAAAGAAGGCTATTAGATATAATATATCTAATGGTCTTTTTTTTATTAATTATTAAAGGCTTAAAGAGTAGAAATCAAATTTGAGAGGTACATATATGAAGATTTTTGGATGTAATGATATTATCTCTGCAACACGAAATAATAATCTTAAATTAGTAGAAGAATTAATAAAGAGCTGCAATATAGATTATAAAGATAGAAATCATAAATCAGCTATATTCTATGCTGTAGACAACTGTAACATTGAGATTTTAGACTTGCTTATAGATAATGGAGCAAACTTATATATTAGGGATGACAGAGGTTTAACTATTTTTCATTATATTATTTTGAATGAAAATAATATTCTTATTGATTATTTTATAAATAAGAAAAAGATTATCTTTAATATTGAAAAAGTTAAAGAGGAAGTCAAAGATATAAAAGTTAAGGATGATAGAGTTTTCTTAAATATAATAAAGAAAATATTTTGATATAAATAATCAAAAAAAATACATTATTCAGATTAACTATAATTTATGCAAGAGTAATTTCATATAGTTATAGTAGTAAAATCAATTTGTTTAAAAGCGAAAGTTGTATTGTAATATGTAGAAAGGCTGATTAAGATTAATGAAAAATATAATTATAGTAGACCATAAAGAAGCAAGGATAGGAAGAATAAGAGAAATTATAAAATATTCTGAAATCAAGGTTGAAACAATTATAGAATGTAATAGCGAAGAGGATGCATATGAAAAAATTAAAAACAATAATATTAACCTATCAATAATATGCTTAACTAAAAATCACAGCGATGGTATTATATTATTAAAAAAAATTAACAAAATTAGATTAAAACCAAAAGTAATAATAATAAGTTATTTAGATACCTCTTCTGATATTGTTGAATTATTACGCTGTGGTATAAAAGAGTATTTATATGGTAATTTCCAAGATAGTGAATTAATTACAACTATAAAAAAATTGGAAGAAGAGTATAAAGAAGAAAAAGAAGAAGTTACTGAAAAGGTATTTTTACTTTATTCACAAATTAAGCACTTGTTAGTTCAAAATAAACTAGATGAAAATGTGGCTAAAAGTCTTAATAGTATTTTAAGCAAATATATTACAAACATATGTTATAAAATAATCTGTACAAATTATAAAATGAAAAGCAATATAAATAATAATTGCTTTTATTTCCATAATATAAATAGACATAATGTAATTATAATAGAATCAGATAAGGCAGAGAGATTTATAAATGAAAATTTAAACGGATTTGGTTTTGGAATAAGTAATAGCTATACAGATATCAAATGTCTTATGAATGCATTAAATGAAGCAATAGAATTAAGAAAAGAAAACTTTTTTTTGCAATTAAATAAAAAAGTTAATATTAAAGAGGATAGAATAATAGATGAGTATGAAATAGAAAGATTGATAAATCTTATTGGTACTAATCGATTAGAAGTAAGCACTAGCTATTTAAAAAGAATAGTTATGTTAGTTAAAAGGTCAGAAATTAGTAAGGATTCATTTTTAGACCTGATTAATAAAATATATAGTAGAATATATGAGACATATAAAGGAATTATTGAAGAAGAGAAAATTAAATTAGAACTTTTAGAAAATGCTTTTAATTATACTAATATAGATATATATTGTCAGGAAATATATTTATTAATGGTATTAATAAATAAGAAACTATTAAATAAATATGATTTTTATAAAAATAGAATTAAAATTGAAGAAGCGGTTAGATATATAAATAAAAACTTTAAAGATAATATTAATATGACTTTTATATCTAATTATGTATCTATGAATTATACAATTTTTTCTATAGATTTCAAAGAATATACAGGTAAGAATTTTGTTAATTATTTGAAAGAAGTGAGGCTTAAAGAAGCTAAAAGGCTGTTGGATGAAACAGATATGAAGATAAATGAAATTAGTGAGGCTGTAGGTTATGATAATGATAAACATTTTATGAAGACATTTAAAGGGGGATTTAGTGTTACACCAACAGAATATCGTAAAAATATTAAGTCTGGAAGAGATAATAGAATAGTCTAAAAAGATTTTAGTAAAAAAATAACACCAAAAGTAAAAAAAAATACACTTATTTTGTAAAGGATAACATCTATAATTATTTATATAGAGGTTATCCTTTTTAGTAATAAATAAGTAGGGGGAAATAATGAAAAAGAAGTTGTTAGCAGGATTAGTAGCTAGCATGATGGCAGTATCATTTTTAGTTGGATGTGGTTCTGATACTAAAGAAAATACTACAGATGATACTACTCAAAAAACAGAAGAAAGTGAAAAGTCAAAAGAAACTCCAAAACAAGAAGAAAGTGATGTTGCAAACTCAACACCTAGAAATGAGACACTTTATTTCAATGGACAACAATGGGGAACTATAAATAACTGGAACCCTATGAGTTCTAACTCAAATAATGCTATGGCAATACAGCAAGTTGACTCTGCTAGAGTATTAATTTATGAAACACTATTCTTATATAATATGCTTGATGGATCGCTACAACCTTTACTTGGAGAATCATATGAATGGAATAGTGATCAAAGTCAACTAACAATTAAACTTAATCCAGATGCTAAATGGAGCGATAGCACACAGGTAACTGCTGAAGATATAGTTTATACATTTAACACTCATGTAAAGTATGGTTCAACTACAGGTAATGACTATTCTGCTTACATTGAAAAAGTAGAAGCAAAAGATGATACAACAGTTGTATTTTACTCAAAACTAGATGATGCTGGTGTACCAATTAATCCATTAAAAGTAATAGAATATATTCCTAAAGTATATGTTATGCAAAAAACATATTTACAAATAGTAGAAGCTAGAAATAATAATGAAGCTGATAAAGTTAAAGAAGATGTGATGGATGATCTAGTTACTTCTGGTCCATACAAACCTTATTATGATGATGATCAAAAAGTTGTATTTATAAGAGATGATAACTATTGGGGTACAAGTCTATGGGGCAGTTTACCAACACCTAAATATATAGCTCATACAATATTTGCTGATAATGCATCTGGAGATGTTGCATTTGCTAATGGTGAAGTAGATGTATCTCAACAATTTATATCTGAAGTATGGAAGATGTGGGAAAGTGGAAAACCTATATCTACTTATATAGATGATGCACCTTATTATGTTTGTGCTACAATGCCAACAGCGTTCTTCAATATTGAAAGAACAGGATTAGATAGAGTAGAAGTTCGTAAAGCTATTGCTATGGCTGTAGATTATGACCAAATAATATCAACAGCTATGTCTGGATATTCCCCAACATTTAAAGATGCACCTAGAAGTTTAATAAATCCAACAAAGGCTGAACAAGAATTGGTAGATCAAGCTGCATTAAGTGATTTACAATTTACAGGTAAAGATATTGAAGGTGCTAATAAACTACTTGATGAAGCTGGTATAGTTGATACAGATGGAGATGGAATTCGTGAAATAAATGGTGAAAATCTATCATATAAAGCAGAGTGTCCAGAAGGATGGTCAGATTGGAATGCATCACTAGAAATAGTTGCAGCTGCAGGTAAGGAAATAGGAATTAATATTGAAACATATTTCCCAGATGCAAATACATTCTATGATGATATGACAACAGGTAAATTTGATATTTGTATGTGGAGTCCTCCAGGAGCATCAATTGCAAATCCATGGACTCGTTCAATGGCATTGCTTTCAAGCACATACAATGAATTAGAAGTAAACTGGAGTGGTAATTTTGGTGGATTCACTAGTGAAAAGGCAGATGAAATCCTCGCTAAAATACCAACTGAACAAGATCAATCTAAGTTAAAAGAATATTATACTGAATTAAGTAAAATATATCTTGAAGAAGTTCCTTCATTTTCATTAATGTATAGACCACAAGTATTCCATACAGTAAATGAAAGTGTATGGACAGGGTTCCCAGAAAAAAATGATGGAAATAATATTCCACCGCTAGATTGTACAGATGGTTATGGAGTTGCAGCATTATATCACCTTAAAAATGTTGAATAATTAAATTGAAATAGTCAATTAAATATTAAAATGACCATGTTTAAAGATTGATTAAGCATGGTCGTTTTTATAAAATAATTTACAGTAAGTTCAACGTGGAGGTGATAATGTGAAAGGATATAAAAAGTATTATACAAATAAAATAGCATGGTATGTTGCAACATTTATTATTGCTGTTATTTTAAACTTTGTATTACCGAGATTGATGCTTGGTGATCCTGTATCTGCAATTGCAGCAAGATCTGTTGCAGGTATGACAGATTCTACAGCTATTCAAAAAGTATATGAAGAGTATGCTGAAAAATTTAGTATAAATGAACCTATGACAACTCAATTTTTTAGCTTTATTAAAAATGCTGTAAAAGGTGATTTTGGTGTTTCATTTAGTCAATATCCTAGAACTGTCTCAGATATAATAAAATCTTCTGTATGGTGGACTGTTTGTCTTCAACTTCCTGCCATATTAGTAGGTTGGATATTAGGAAACTTATTAGGAGCTGTGGCTGCATATAGAAAAGGAATATTTGATAAAGGAATTTTACCTATATTTTTATTTTTTAGTAATGTTCCAGCCTTTGGAATGGCTATAATACTTCTATTTGTCTTTGCTGTAAACTTAGGATGGTTTCCTACTAGTGGAGGTTATGGATATGAATTAATACCAAATGCTAGCTTTACATTTTTTAAATCAATTATATATCATTACCAATTACCATTTTGGTCTATTGTGTTAATAACAGTAGGTGGCCAAGCTATAGGGATGCGCTCAATGTCAATTTATGAGCTTAATGCTGATTATGTGAAATACAGTAGATTCTTAGGGATAAAAGATAGAAAAATTACTAAATATGTATTTAGAAATGCAATGTTGCCACAAATAACAGGGCTAGCTATGTCTATAGGTACTATGATAGGTGGAGCTTTAGTAGCGGAGATAATCTTTAGTTATCCTGGACTAGGAACCACAATTTTGAATGCTATAAAGGGTCGTGATTATCCGTTAATTTCTGCATGTACTTTAATTATTACAATAATGGTTTTGTTAGCAAATCTATTAGTAGAAATTTTATATGGTGTAATTGATCCTCGTATAAAAGCATCACAACAAGACTAAAGGAGGAGGCAGAAGATGAAAAGTCAATTAAAACAAATTTTTCATGATAAAAAATTCTTATTAGGATTTATTATATTTATCACTATTCTATTTGTGACTATAGTATATCCAATACTTGTTTCCTATGATCCTTTAGAAATGGTAGGTGGGCTATTTTATAAACCAGGTAATTATGTATCTATCACTGATGTAGTAGAATCAAAAAGTTATAAACTAAACATAGATACTAAAGCAGGTAGATTAGAAAGTAAACTTTCTTTAGAAGATAGAGCTGAAATGGCTACATGGCTTGAAAAGTTTGGAGGTGTTTCTATAAGTGAGATAGATGTGACAAATGCAGAAGAACTAGTTAAGTTATGGAATAAGTATTATGATTCTAATAATTCCCAAGAAGGTCTAATTTCTGCTAAGAAAAAGTACTATGTAAGATTAGATAATAAAATTGATGGAATTTTAGAGGAAAGTGAAATAGTCATTTCAACTGCTGATGAAGAGACTGGGGAGTTAGTAGAAGGTATTAAAGTAAACTCCAAAGATTTTGTCAATGTGAAAGATATATCTAATCAAAGAACTTTCGTATTAGGTACAGATAACTTTGGTCGTGATGTATTAACTGAATTAGTATATGCTACAAGAACTTCATTAAAAATAGGGTTAATAGCTGGGTTGATTGCAACTTTGATAGGTTTAATGTTAGGTTTATTATCTGGATATGTTGGAGGATTATTAGATGATATTATAATGTTTATTACAAATTTATTTACAGTAATTCCGTCTTTTGTAATATTGATTCTTATATCATATAGCGTTGGTCAAAGTGCAAGAGGTATAACTATGGTTGCTAGTATAATAGGCTTAACTTCTTGGACATGGACAACTAGATCTGTTCGATCACAGGTTATTTCCCTTAGAAATAGGGATCATGTAAATTTATCTAAATTGTCAGGACATAGCTTATTTAGAATAATACTAACAGATATATTGCCTTATGTAGCTTCATATGTAATAATGGCTCTAATTTTACAGATATCATCAGGTATTCTAGCTGAAGCTCAATTATCTATGCTAGGATTAGGACCTGCAACTACAAAAGTTACAACTTTAGGTTTAATGATGAACTGGGCTATGCAATATAAAGCACCATTATCTAATGCATGGTGGGCATTCTTGCCAGTTATTCTTTCAATTGCACTAATTACATTTTCTCTAAATTTGATGAATACAGGATTAGATAAAGTATTTAATCCACAGCTTAGAGAGTAGGGGGAATTGGTTATGGGAAAAGTATTATTAGAAGTAGATAACTTAAAAACTAAATATATTACAAGGTTTGGTGAAGATGTATATGCAGTAGATGGAGTTTCATTAAAGATTGAAGAAGGAAAGTCACTTGGTATAGCTGGCGAATCTGGCTGCGGAAAATCTACTTTAGCATTAAGCTTAATGGGATATTATTTTGCACCTCTTCATTATCAAAGTGGAAGTATAAAGGTAGATGGTAAAGATATTTCAATTATGAAACCAGATGATGTACGAAAGAAAATTTTAGGGAATGAAATAGCTTATATACCTCAATCTGCTATGAATGCACTAAACCCTACTCAAAAGATAATAAGATTTATTGAAGATGTAATTCGAGCGCATGATCCTAAAGTTAAAAAAATGATATTTATGATTTAGCTAGGAAACGTTTTGAAATATTAGGATTACCAGAAAGTGTCCTTCAAAAACATGCAGTAGAGCTATCAGGAGGAATGAAACAAAGAACTGTAATAGCAATTTCTACGATTCTATCACCAAAGGTATTAATAGCAGATGAACCTTCATCTGCTTTAGATGTTACATCACAAAAGATGGTAATAAAAATGTTAAAAGATTTGATGCATAAAGGTTTTATAAAATCAATGATATTTATAACTCATGAATTACCTCTACTATATAATGTAACTGATGATATTATGGTAATGTATGCAGGTCAAATTGTAGAGTATGGTAAAGCAAAAGAAATGGTATTTGACCCTATGCATCCATATTCAAAAGGTCTTATGGGATCTATAATAGTACCTGAAGAGGGTACAAAAAATAATAAATTAGTTGCTATCCCAGGTACACCTCCTAACTTAAAAAATCCACCTCTAGGTTGTAGATTTGCTGAGCGTTGCAAATTTTCAAAACCTGAATGTATGGTTCATAGTATAGATGAGAAATACATAGAAAATGGACGTATGTATAAATGCTATATGAATGAATCTGAAGAATCTGTTAAGCTGATATGAAAAAATAGCTTGATTTTTCATAGAATTGCTCGCTCTTTGAAAATTATATAAGTTTGAATTTTTTATTGTATGGTAAACAAACCTACAATAAAATTAAT
>NZ_JACOOP010000071.1:0-11646 GCF_014287725.1 Clostridium sp. NSJ-49
TCAATTTTATTGTAGGTTTGTTTACCATACAATAAAAAATTCAAACTTATATAATTTTCAAAGAGCGAGCAATTCTATGAAAAATCAAGCTATTTTTTCATATCAACTTAACAGATTCTCTATTTATTCTAACGTTTTTCAAATATACTCTACACCTTATTAATTCATCTACTTTTCTAAATATAGATGATATCCTATATTTATTACATGCAATTACTTGCTGTTAATTCCAATGCTTTAAGTAATTCATTGTACTGTTCTCTATCCATATTTTCACGTAATCCAAATATTATTTTTGATACAGCTTTTTTGGTAGCAGCTTGTACACTACTTTGTAAAAAGCCTTTATCATCTTCAGATATATTTATATTCTTATATACCTTAGTAAGCTTACAATGAGTTAACTCACCAACTATTTCACTTATCTCATTTACCTTAGGAGCTAAAGCCCTAATCTGATACCAATTAATAAAATCCTGTTTATATTCTGAAAGAATTCCTCTTGCACTTTCTAAATCTTCTTTTTCACATTCAGACCTTACTCCAAAATCATCTATATGAAAAAGTCTTACATTACTAATCTCATCAATTTTAGGATCAATATCTCTTGGAAGTGCCATATCAATAAAGCAGTACATTTTTTCTTTATTTAATAATTCACTAATCTCTTCTCTCTTTATAGTATAATGTGGACTTCTTGTAGCACTAAAAATAAATTCTTTTTCTTCTATTCCATTACATCTCTCTTCATATAGTACTACTCCACAACCTGATGGTATAATAGCTTGTTTCTTTTTGTATTGCCTAAGTGTCATTTCAACATTAGCACCTACATCTACTAAGTTACTAGCCATAAGGCGTCCCATCTCACCATTTCCAATAACAAGACACTTTTTTTCTTTTAATGACCCATACATTCCTTCTAATTGAGAAATTATTGTCTCTGGTAAAGAACGATTTTTATTCGTTAATATTACTTCTGTTTTTACCTTCTTTGCTCCTGTTATAGCTGTTCTAAATAAAGTTTCTAATATACTATCTATATATCCACTTTTTCTAGCATTATCTGTAGCTACCTTTAATTGAGTTAAAATTTGATCTTCTCCAAAAATTTGAGAATGTATTCCACAGGCAAGCTCTAAAAGATAATCAACAGCTTCTTCACCTTGTCTTACTATAAAACATTTTTTTATATCTTCTTTTATAAGGAAATCTATTTCTTCATCTCCTAATACTTCATTTATAAAAAAGTCTAGTGCTAAAGAATTATTTCCACTTATCCAAAGCTCTGTACGATTGCAGGTAGATAAAAAAATACATCCTTTAGCTATTTTTGAATCTATTAACTTCTTAGCTATAATATCCTGTTGCTCTGTTGTTAGCGAAAACTTTTCTCTATATTCAATATCAGCATTACTATAATTAATTCCTGTCATGTAAATATCCATATGCTCATCCTTTATTAATAACAATATAGATTATTAAACACCAAACTGTTATATATTTAACATTTAATGTTATATATTTAACATACCATAATTATATATTGAGTTAAATTAAGTTTTGCCTAAGTTAATCATAGGAAATATTTATGATTAATCCTTTACATAGACATGATTGAATCCATAATCTCTGAACGTTTAAAGCTTGATGCTACTTGAATAAAATTCACCATGCTATGTGATAAAAACTTATTCTTATGATATACAATAGAAAAAGAACGATTCCAAGCACAACATTCATTTTTTAGAACTACTATACTACCATTCTTAATTTGCTCTTCTACTAATCTCACTGATAAAACAGCCAAACAATTTTGTTCTATTACAGCATTTATCAAGGCTGTTGGGCAGTTTGCTACTACACTTTCTTTTATTGAAATACCTTGTTTACTTATATAATTTTCAAATTGTTCTCTTGTTCCACTGCCTTTTTCTCTCATTGCAAATCCTTGATTTTTTAACTCTTCCACTGTGAAATGACGACTTTCAGCCAATGGATGATTCTTACTACAGACAAGTACTAGATAATCATCTACTACTGGAATACTTACTAAATCTGAACTCTTTACAACGCCTTCAACTAAGGCTATATCTATATTTGCTTTTAATAATTCATCTTCTATTGCTTGCGTATTATTTACATAAGAATAAATTTCAACAGTATCATCAATACGTTCAAACTCTTTAATAATGTCATTAATTAAACAACTTCCTATTGTGATAGTTGAGCCAATTCGGAATGATTGTACCTTAGAAGATTCTAACATTTTACTTTCTAATTCATCGAATTGCTTTACAACTTGTTTTGAGTAATATAATAGCTTTTTCCCCTCTTCAGTAATGAACAGTTTCTTAGATAAACGTTCAAATAACAAAAAGCCATAATGCTCCTCTAACTCTTTTATTATCTGACTTACCGTTGGTTGCGATAAATAAAACTTTGCTGCTGCAATGCTCATTTTCCCACTTTCTGCAACCTCATTAAATACACGTAAATGTTTAATTGTCATATAATTCTCCCTCTTTTATCCTTTATCCAATAACCCCTTTACTTATTCGACATATTTCCCCAAAAAGTTCATAGGTATTTCCTATGACCTTAATAAGATAATATCACTTTCCTAATATTAACTCAAATGTTATATTTAGATTGTTAGTATGTTAAATAAATGACAAGGGAGTGATTTGGTGAAAATACTTATTATTGGTGGAGTAGCTGCTGGTACAAAAGTAGCTGCTAAATTAAAAAGAGAAAATCGCGATTTAGATATTACTATATTAACCAAAAGTAATGATATATCTTACGCTGGATGTGGTTTACCTTATTATGTTGGTGACTTAATCCATGAACGTTCTGGACTTATTGTAAATACACCAGAAAGTTTTTCTGCACTTACAGGTGTTAATGTCTTAACACAAATGGAAGTAACTAATGTAAATCAATCAGAAAAAGCTGTATCTGCTTTAAATCTATCTACAAACGAATCTTCTACTTTTACATATGACAAATTAGTCATAGCTTCTGGTGCGAATCCAATTAAGCCAAGCCTTGAAGGAGTAGATTTAAAAGGTGTTTACTTTATGAGAACACCAGATGATGCAATTTCTTTAAGAAGCTCTGTAGAAGCTGGAGAAATTAAACGAGCTATAGTTGTTGGAGGCGGTTTCATTGGGCTTGAAGTTGCTGAAAACTTAGCAGTACAAGGAGTTAAAGTTTCTGTTCTTGATATGGCAGACCACGTACTTCCAGGTTTTGACCCTGAGTTCTGTGACTATGTAGAAAATCACCTTGCAGACCACGGTATTATGACTTTTACTAATACTCGTCTTGAAGGTATCCTTGGAACAGATAGAGTTGAAAAGGTTAAAACTCAAAAACGTGCAATGAAATGTGATGCTGTAATTCTTGCAATGGGTATACGTGCTAATACTTCTTTCTTAGAAGGTACATCTATAGAACTTATGCCTAATAGAACAATTAAAGTTAATGAATATTTACAAACAAACGACCCTGACATATATGCAATCGGTGACTGTGCATGCGTAACAAATTCAATTACAAATGCTCCAGCTTGGTCTCCTATGGGATCTTCAGCAAATATCGAAGGTCGTATTGCCGCAAAAAATATTGCTGGTAATAAATTAAAATATAACGGTGTATTAGGTACTGGTGTTTGTAAATTACCAGAACTAAATGTTGGACGTACTGGTTTAACTGAAAAACAAGCTAAAGATGCTGGTTTTGATGTTGCTTCAGTTGTAACTGTAGTAGACGATAAAGCACACTATTATCCAGGTGCATCATCATTTATCGTAAAAATGATTGCTGATAAAGAAACTAAAAAATTATTAGGACTTCAAGTAATCGGTAAAGGTGCTGTTGATAAGATGGTTGATATCGCAGTAACAGCTATTACTCTGAATGCTTCTTTAGAAGATATCGAGAATATGGATTTAGCTTATGCTCCACCATTCTCTACAGCAATACATCCATTCTCTCATACAGTAAACGTATTACTTAATAAAATCAGTGGAGCATTTACAACAATAACTCCATTTGAATATAAAACTAACAAACCAGAAGGTTATAAGGTAATTGATGCTTCAATTGCGCCTTCTATTACAGGTGCTCCTTATATGGACCTTACAAAAGTTACAGGACCTGTAGAAGGATATAACTTAGATGACAAATTACTATTAGTTTGTACTAAAGGTAAACGTGCTTACCTTTTACAAAACAGATTAAAACATTATGGTTACACAAATACTCTTGTACTTGAAGGCGGTTCTACTTTCTCAGAAGTAGAATTATAATAAAAAAATTTATAACATTGGAGGAATTAATTATGGCAGAAATGACTATGACAAAACTTAAGGTAACACCAGAAGATGAAAAAAGAGTAAAAGCGATGGGCTTTTTAAGAAACAAGGGAACTGATTGTTTCTCAGGTAGAATTATTACTGTAAACGGTAAAATTACTGCAGCTCAAAATAAATGTTTATCAGAAGCAACAGATTTATATGGAAACGGTGTTGTAACACTTACAACTCGTCTTACAATTGAATGTCAAGGAATCCACTATGATAACATAGAAAAATTCCAAGAATATATTGCAAAAGAAGGTTTAGTAACTGGTGGTACTGGTTCTAAAGTTAGACCTGTTGTATCTTGTAAAGGGACAACTTGTCAATATGGATTAATAGATACATTTGCTCTTTCAGAAGAAATCCACGAAAGATTCTTCAACGGATATGCAAATGTTAAGTTACCTCACAAATTCAAAATTGCAGTAGGTGGATGTCCAAATAACTGTGTAAAACCAGACTTAAATGACGTTGGTATTATTGGTCAAAATATACCTAACTATGATGAAGATGGATGTAACGGATGTAAGAAATGTGGTGTTGCAGATGTCTGTCCAATCAAAGCTGCTACACTTCAAGATGGTATCTTAGAAATCAATAAAGATGAATGTAACAACTGTGGACGTTGTATTGGAAAATGTCACTTCGACTGTATCGAAGATGGTACTACAGGATACAAAATCTACATTGGTGGTAGATGGGGTAAAAAAATTGCTCACGGTATCGCTTTAGATAAAGTATTTACTACTAAAGAAGAAGCTTTAGACGTAGTAGAAAAATTAATCTTACTTTACAGAGAACAAGGACAAACTGGAGAACGTTTATCTCAAACAATTGAGCGTATAGGATTTGAAAGAATTCAAGAAGAATTACTTTCTGATGCTATTTGGGATCGTAAACAAGAAATTTTAGATGCACAACTTCACTTAGTTGGTGGAGCTACTTGTTAATCTAAACACTATATAATTTTATAACAAATCACCTAATTTAATCATAAAAATAGCCTTAAAAGGATTCTATTTCCCACTATTTAGAACTCCTTTTAAGGCTAAAACAAAGTGGAATTATCCACTTTAATTTATACTTTCAATCGTTTTTTTTTTAACAAGTAGAATTGATATTAAAGGGGAGAGAAATTTATGAACAAGAAATCATATTTTGCTATTATTGTTTGTGTTGCTATTGCTGTTATTGCTACTTACTTAGGTGGATTACAAAATATCGTAGGTGCTCCTATGATAGGTCTATTCATTGGTATGTTGATTGTAAACCTTCTACCAACTGTAGATAAAGATTTTAAAAAGGGAACTACATTTGCAGGAAAGAAATTTTTAAATATTGGTATTATACTTGCTGGTGCTACATTAAACTTCAGTCAAATTCTTGGCTATGGTGCAAAAGCACTTCCATTAATCATTTTTAATATTTGCCTTTCTTTTACTGTTGCATTTTTTGTAGGAAAGAAATTAAACCTTTCTGATAATACATGTACTCTAGTTGGTGGTGGTACTTCTATCTGTGGAGGAACTGCTATAGCAACTCTTTCATCTATAATCAAAGCTAAAGAAACTGAAATTGCATATGCTATGACATCAATCTTCTTATTTGATATTTTAGCAGCTTTAGTTTATCCATATCTAGCTGGTGCTCTTAATTTAACAGCTAATCAATTTGGATTTTTAGCTGGTACTGCTATAAATGATACTTCTAGTGTTGCTGCATCTGAAGCTACTTATAATGCACTACATGGTCTTGACCTTAACTTAGCAATTACCGTAAAACTTACTAGAACTACTATGCTTATTGCACTTGCTGTAATTTTTACGATACTTGCTATACGTAAAGAAGCTAAAGAAAATGCTATTGCTACTGCATCAACTATGAGCAATTCTAGTGCTGCAACTCAAGTTGCTGTTACTAAACAAGCTAGCGTAGGACAAACAGTATTAAAAGTATTCCCTTGGTTTATACTTGGATTCCTACTTATGGCTGTATTAAATACAATGGGTCTATTCAGTAGTATCGAAGGATTATCTGGATTATTTAAGACTGGATATAAATTCTTTATTACAGTAGCTCTTGCTGGTGTAGGATTCAAAATTCAATTTAAAGATTTATTTACTAAAGGTATTAAACCTATTATCCTTGGTGGATGTACTTGGCTTGCAGTTGCAGCTTCATCAATGATATTTATTCACCTATTTGCAAGCTACGTAGGATAGTTATTAATTAGAAATTATTAAATAAAAAAGCTGGCACTTTTGTTGGGGGACATTAGTGCTAGCTTTTCTTAAAAGGTTATTTTTTGGGGTAAATAATAATGCTTTAACTACTTTATGAATTTATAATAACTTTCTTTTGTGACAATTAGGTGTCAAATTTATTACAATATATTAAACTATTATAATTAACAGTTTAACTTCATAAGTCTTATTACATTTTCAGCTGCCTTTTCTAAGTTTTCTTGACCTTTAGCTAAAGCTTCTTCAATAGACATTACACCTTGCATAATTCCAAATATACAATCTATGCCCTTTTCATATAGCACGTCTATATTATCTCCAACTTTTCCCGCAAAGGCTATAACTGGCTTATTATATTTTTTAGCAACTGTTGCAACGCCTAAAGGAGTTTTTCCATATTGAGTTTGAAAATCAATACTTCCTTCTCCAGCCCACACCATATCTGCAGCTTTTACTTTCTCTTCTAATCCGGCGTATTCTATTACCATTTCAATTCCTTTTTTCAGATTTCCATCTAAAAATGCCATTAGTCCAGCACCTAAACCTCCTGCTGCTCCTGCACCTGGTACATTTAATATATCTTTTCCGAACTGATTTTTTATTATATCTGCATAATGCCTTAAATTATCATCTAATAAACTAATCATCTCTTCTGTTGCTCCCTTTTGTGGCCCAAACACATTTGAAGCTCCTCTTTCACCACAAAGTGGATTATTAACATCACAAGCTACTTCTACAGTAATATCATTTAACCTAGAGTCAAAATTAGTTAAATCTATACTATGCAATTTTCCTAACTCTCCTCCACCAAAACCTAATTCATTTCCATATTTATCTAATAATCTTCCACCTAGAGCTTGAATAACTCCTGCTCCTCCATCATTAGTTGCACTTCCCCCAATACCTATTAGTAGCTTTTTCACACCTTTATCTAAACAAGCTTTAATAAGTTCACCAGTACCATAAGTAGTTGTTATTAAAGGATTTCTTTTATCTAATGGAACTAACTGTATTCCACTTGCACTAGCCATTTCTAAAATTCCTATATCTCCATCCCCTAAAATACCATACTCTGCTTTGACCTTGTTTCCTAATGGTCCTACTACTTCTAAAGAATACACCTTACCATTTGTGGAATCCACTAATGATTGCATTGTGCCTTCTCCCCCATCAGCCATAGGAACATGTACACATTTTATATCTGAATTTACTTTCCTTATTCCTCTTTCCATTGCTACACAAGCTTCTTTTGCAGTCATACTTTCCTTAAATGAATCTGGTGCTAATACGATAACAAAGTCTTTTTTCATATAATTCTCCTAAATAAATCTATTTAAAGTTTATTTTCCTATGTTTATATTATAAGGTTAGTTTTAAAACATAATCTTTTCATTTCTAAATTAATAATCAAGATTAAATTTCTTGGAATTCATATAGAGGTTGATGGCAAAGAGAAAAGGTCCCCATCCACCATCACATACTATTATACAAAATATATAGAATGTATATCCATATATTACATTTACCATTTTCCCTTAATTTCCACTTTAAACATAACTTAAATATAAAATTTTTACTTACAGAAACTTAATAAATAGTTTAATATAAAAAAGAGTTTGCTTATAATTAATATATAGAAATATAAAATACTAAATTGAGGGGTTTATGTATGAGAAAGAAAGATATACTTGAATTAAAAAAACGACTAAAGAAAGACCACTGTACTTTTACTAAAATGTGTGGGTGCTATGTCAGTGGAGAAAAACATGTAATTTTAAAATTTAGAGAAACATTCTTAAACTTAGAGGAAGATGATTATCATAAGTACTTAGAAATTGCTAAAAAAGTTATGTCTGGAACTATTGGAAATAATATTTTGCAACTTGAATTTCCACTTAATGAAGACCTTGTGAATGAAAAACAAATTTCTCTTATGCAACTTAAAAGTAGTGCATTAAAAGATGATGCTCTTCTTGATAGTTTTTACGAATCTATTATAGAGAATTATGATTATACAGGTAACTTTTTAATACTTCTGTATCATGATGCTTATGACGTTATTACTAAAACTAAAGATAATGCTAAGCTTGATGAATCTGAAGAAGTATATGAATACGTACTATGTGCAATATGTCCAGTTTCACTTACTGCACCTGGTCTTAGATACTATGAGGATGAAAATAGAATTAAAGCTCGTGATAGAGATTGGGTTGTTGAAGCTCCTGCTAATGGATTTATATTCCCAGCATTTATTAACCGTAGTTCAGATGTTAACTCTATTATGTACTACACAAAAAATGCTAAGGACCCACATTATGAATTAATGGAATATGCTTTAGGATGTCCTTCAAAACAAACTGCTACTATTCAAAAAGAAACCTTCCAAGAAATAATTAAAGGTTCTTTTGGTGCTGATGAAAAGAAAGCAGATAAAGTATTTATGGAGGTTCAAGAAAGCATTAATAATATGATAGAAGAATATAATTCTATGTATGAAGATGTAGCTGATGCTGAACCAATATTAATATCAAGTAAGGATATTCAAAATATCTTAGTAGAAAGTGGAGTTCCAGAAGAGCTTGCTCCTAAAATAGAAAAATCATATGCAGCAAACTTCGGCAATGACCTACCTTTAGCAGAAAGCTTAATTGACCCAAAAGTACTTAAAGCAAATGAGCAAAGAAAAAAAGAAGAACATCTTGTAAGACAAGTTGAAATGCTTCAAAACAAACTTGAGCAAGTTAAACAAGAAGCTGCTGCTGATAAGGTGACTAATAACTTTACAGAAGTTAACGAAGGTAATGTAGAATTAGAAAATGCTACAGAAGATAACACTTCAGAAGCTTTAGAAAATACTACTGAAGAACCAGTTGAAAATAACTTAGAAGAAAATAATATGGATGCTACTGAAGAAACTAATTATGCAACATTAGAAAATGATGTAGATGAAGCTGCTAATGCAACTGTAGAAAGTGATGAAGTTGCGGCTGATTATGATGTTATACTTCAAGTAAAACCTGAAAAAATACCTCAAATAAAATCACAAATAATTGACGGTAAAAAATTCATAATGATTCCTATTGATGAAGATGAACAAACAACTGTTAATGGATTAGATGATTTAATTTAATAACTATCTTAAATTAAAATGTTGATATAAAACACTTAATTCAGCACATAATGGATTAGTATAATAATTTATATTATCCTAGTTCATTATGTGCCTATGTAAGTATCCCATACCAACAAATACATCTAATAATGTAAATTTCAAAATATAACCATTCTATAAAACTTATCTTTAATTTCTTGATTTTTTATTCATATACGCATAAATAGGCAACCCTATTATTGTTATAATTATTCCACCTAAAGATATAAGTGGTGCTGTAATAAGTTGATTTATTACAACAAAAGTTCCTCCAAGTATTGCTATTATAGGTATTACTGGATATCCTGGAACTTTATAAGGTCTATAAAGGTCTGGCTTAGTCTTTCTAAGTATAATTACTCCTATAAATGTAAGAACATAAAATACCCATACTGCAAATATAGTTAAATCACTTAATAAATTAAACTGCCCTGTTAATGCATATATACAAGCAAGTATTGATATAAGTAATATTGAGTTATATGGTGAACCACCTTTATTAACCTTTGAAAGAATATTACTACCTGGTAATAATTTTTCTTTAGTTAATGCATATACTACTCTTGGTCCTGTTAATAAATATCCATTTAATGTTCCAAATACAGATATTAATATCCCTGCTGATATTAACTTTCCACCTATTGGCCCAAATAATTTTGTAGCTACAAGAGATGCAGGTGAAGTAACATTTGCTAAGCTACTTGCTGGGGCTACCCATAAATAAGCTACATTGATAGCTAAATAAACTGCCATAACTAATGATAGTCCACCAACTATTGCCTTTGGTAAATCCTTTCCTGGATCCTTCATTTCACCAGCAATAGCTCCAACGTTTATCCATCCATCATAAGCAAATAATGTTGCTATAAGAACTTGACCTAAAGTAGTTACAGGGTTCACTCCCTCTCCAACCATAGGTGTAAGTATTGATGTGCTGTTTCCCTTTGTAAATCCAAAAATTATAATTAAAACTAATGGAACTAATTTCCCTAAAGTAGCTACAGTCTGAATAGAGCCACCAAAAGAAGACCCAATAGTATTTAAAAGTGCTGTCAATAATATGATTCCTATAGCTATTGGCAATACCATTTTCATATTATTTGACGTAGAACCTAAAAGTTCTGAAGCTTGCTGTGCAAATATTACAGCTACAGCTGCTATCGTCCCTGGGAAAAATAATACTGTCTGCATCCATCCAGTTAAAAATCCATAACGCTTGCCATATATTTCTTCAATATAAATCATCATACCACCAGTCTTTGGTATTGCGGCAGATACCTCTGTTGCAGTAAGACCACCAGCTATTGTTATAAGACCACCTAAAATCCATGCTAAGATTCCTAATCCAGGTGCTCCATTAGTTGCGGTATATATTGCTTGAGGTTTAAAAAATACACCTGATCCTATAACTACTCCTACAACTGTTGAAAAAGCAGCAGCTAAACCAAGGCTTTTCTTTAGTTCTTTGTTCATAAATTCCTCCGTAAGTATAATATTAGCATTTACTAATTATACTTAAAAAATATTTTTAGTCAAATTTCGACATTTTATGACTTAATTAATTAAATCTCTGGCTCAATTCAAAATAAAACTATCCTATTAGCTTTCCTTCTTTCTTACTATTTATAGCTTAATAAATTTAATTTTTAATATCGTAATTATCAATTTTCTAATCTATTATTTCCTTATCTATTATTAATATCCTCTGTATAAATAAATTCAAAAAAATGATATTCTTATATTAGGTAAAAATTTATTTGATATAAAGAATCTGTTAAGTTGATATGAAAAAATAGCTTGATTTTTCATAGAATTGCTCGCTCTTTGAAAATTATATAAGTTTGAATTTTTTATTGTATGGTAAACAAACCTACAATAAAATTGA
>NZ_JACOOP010000072.1:0-11425 GCF_014287725.1 Clostridium sp. NSJ-49
TATCTGACTTTATATTTGAAAGAGTTGCCATAAATCTTACCTCCGATAGTGTTATTATCTATATTATAACACTATTTAAGACTTATATGCACATATCAACATTATTGTCTAACAGAGCCTAAATTATATAGGTATGGTAAAATTGCTAATAAAAAATATAAACTAGCTATTACTATGATGTCTTTAAATTTACTCTTCATTTTAGAATAATATTTTGAAATAAAAAATGTAGATATTACGGCTATAAACATAACTCCGAAAGCACCTATATCACCTATTGAAGACTCAATACTTATCCCTCTAATTAATGCTAATACTATCCCAGATAATGAGAATAACACCATACAAACTATTGTAGAAACAAATTCATGTTTGTTCTCTTCTATTAATTTTATCTTTTTCTTTTTAGATGGTTTTGCTAATAGATATGAAAATAATAATGTTTGAATAAGGATTTCTGGTGCTCCTTTTAAATGAAACTCTAATGGCAACTTAGTATACACTATACCTTCTATTGAAAATGGCGCAGGCCCCGGTGTGTTTATTATTCCTATTATACTTAATATAGCCCATAATTTTAACCAACCATATTTTTTACCAATAAAGGTATCTTTAAATAATAGTAATACTGCTCCAAATAATATTCCTCGAATAACTTGCACTAAAGGTCCTAATAAGGTACTTAAACCTCCAACCTCTCTCATAAATCCATTTACTCCATCCATAGTAAATAAACTATTATAATTAAATACTACAGAAAATATTATTCCTCATAAAATATAAGTTAGAATATGTATACCTGTTGTTTTTAGGATAAACTTTAGATTGTTGTTCATACATTCTCCCCCTTTTTTGATGTTATATTTTAATACATAAAATAATACAAATATGAACTTAGTAGTTAATATTATATTAACATAATTATCCAATATGTTGTACTGTAAATTCTATATTTTGGGTATTGGATATAAAAATAGCGCTATAATGAGTAAAAATCATTATAACGCTATAATTAAGCTAGTCTTTAGATAATATTATTTCTTCTTTAGCCACTTTAAGGCATTCTTTAATTTGATTGGGTTTCCGTATCTTAAAGTTGCAAGTCTGTAGATTTTAATTGCTCCCCATGCAACTGTTATAGTAGATAATACTAATATAACAAATGAAATTATTATTTCTATAGTAGATACAGTACCCATAGCTATACGTATAAGCATAGTCATAGATGAACTAAATGGAACGAAGGAAGCTATTTTTACGATTAAGCTGTCAGCATTACCCATCATTCCGAACATACTTATAAAGAATACTATAACAAATATCATAGTAATAGAGCCGATACTTGAGCTTATATCTTCTGTTTTAGAAACTAAAGCACCTAAAGCACCAAAGATAAAGCAGTAGAATAGGTAACCAACTCCTCCGAAGAATGCAAAGGCAAGCAAGATATCGCTAGGCATTTTAAGCACGCCATCTAGCATACCGTTCCAAGCATCTCTATTTATAGCATAAGTTACAACTCCTGCTGATAACATTACTCCAACTTGTATAACACTAGCAAGTGTTGCTGCAATTACTTTACCTAATATAAGGCTAGTACTACTTGTGCTTGTAACTAATACTTCAATAGCTCTAGAGCTTTTTTCTGATGTAACAGAAACTGCTACAAGCTGACCATAAAGAATTGTCATCATATAAATTACAAAGACAAGTATATAAACATATCCAAAGTTACCTGCACCATCTTTACCTAAAACAGTAGTTTCCGATGTTATTGGCAGATTAACTATTGTTTCAAGCTCAAGGTAATCTATACCTTCCTTTTCTGCATACTCTTTACGATTTATAGCAGCAAGAGCAGAGTGGAAAGTCATTTGGCTCATGTCAGCAAAGTTTGAGTTTTCAACTAAGTAATAATATTTAACTGCGCTTTCTACAACGAAACCAGCTTTTGCAGAACCATCTTTAACAAGTTTTTCAGCATCCTCTTCACTAGTTACTTTTTCAAAATTTGCATTAGGGAAGTAGCTTTTAATAAGCTCAAAGTTATCATCAGCTATAAGTCCGCTTTTATCAAATATTACGTAATTAACATTTTCCTCATCACTATCTGAGTCAATAACACCTGAATCTCCACCTTGGTTTTCTTCTACAGTAGCATTATTTTTAGAAAGTCCAGGTATAAGGCCTGATAAATCAAATAAAGAAGGCAGTGATAATCCAATAATTAATATTGCAGAAATAAGTATAGTTGTTATCATATAACCTTTATTTTTAAAGTAGTTAGTTAATTCAAAGCTTAAAACATTAAGAAATTTTTTCATTATTCATCACCTGCCTTTAATACGAATATGTCTGTTAATGTAGGCTCATATTCTGCAAATTTTTCAATATCTATATCAGTAGTTAGTATTTTTTCAAGTAGGTCATTTTTACTCTTGCCATCACATAATTCAAGTACTATAAAGCTTTTCTTAGTTTCATATACTTTAACTATGTCAGCAAAGTTTTCAGCAGCAAAATTGCTAAGCTCTTCTAAAGACATATTATTAGCACTTAATATAAGTCTGTTTTTACCAAAATCCTTTTTAATATTTTTTAGATTACCACTTAAAACAATTTCCCCTTTATTGATAATAGCAATCTCATCACAGAATTCTTCAACATAGCTCATTTGATGGCTTGAGAATATTACAAGTTTATTTTCTGCAATAAGCTCATTTACAACATCCTTAAGAATTTGAGAATTAACAGGGTCAAGACCGCTAAATGGCTCGTCTAATATTACTATGTCTGGATTACATACAAGAGTCTGAGCAAGTTGAACCTTTTGCTGATTACCTTTAGATAAGGTTTCAAGCTTTCTATTTTCATATTCAGAAACCCCAAGTCTATTAAGCCATTTTAGAGCACTTTCCTTTGCTTCCTTCTTAGTCATGCCACGTAAAGTAGCAAGGTACACTATTTGTTCCATAACTTTTTTCTTTGGATATAGGCCTCTTTCTTCTGGCAGATAACCAATTTGAAAATCTTTTGGGTTGAAGTTTCTACCATCCATAAGTATTTCACCAGAGTTTGCTTTAAATACATCCATTAAAATACGTATAGTGGTAGTTTTACCTGCTCCATTTCTTCCTAAGAGTCCTAGTGCTTTTCCACTTTCTACTGAAAATGAAATTCCATGAAGAACTTCATTATCTTCAAAAGTTTTTCGTAGTTCTTTTACTTCTAGTTTCATTATTAACCCCCTGAAACATTTTATAATGCTTTAATTTAAAATATAATATAGTAAATTGCAACCTATTATAATGGTATTAAATACTATTTGCAATATGTTTTAGAAAATTTTGTTATAATTATTTTACCAAATAAATACAAAAAATTAAATTAAGAAAAGATTAAGTTTGATAAATGAACAAAAAAATCAAATAAATGCATATAAAAATTCTTTATAATACGAAATTTATCAACATAATGTTATAATTAATAAAAGTATAAGCAATAATTATAAGTAGTCGGATATTGGAGGAACTAATGATGGATAAGAAAAAAGTTATTATAGTGGGAGCAGGGCCTGCAGGAATAATGGCAGCGTTAAATGCAGCTAAGAATAATGATGTTATATTAATAGAAAGAAACAATGAAATAGGTAAAAAGCTTAAGTTAACTGGTGGAGGAAGATGCAATATTACAAATAAAAGAGATATTGAAGAGTTCTTTAATAGAGTAGTAAATAATAGTAAGTTTTTATATAGTTCATTTTATAACTTTACTAATGAAGATCTTTTAGCTTATCTTGATGAATGTAACTTTGAATATAAGGTAGAGTACGATAATCATAATAAAGTATATACAGGTAGTGACAAGGCAGAAGATTTTATAGAATTATTAAAAAATAACTTAGCTAAAGCTAAAGTTAAGATTTTATACAATAAACAGGTTACCGATTTAATAGTAGAGGACAGCATTATTAAAGGTGTAGTAACTGATGATAATAATAAAATATATGGAGATAAAGTAATAATAACTACAGGTGGAAAGAGCTTTCCAGTGACAGGGTCAGATGGAAGCATGTTTGAGGTTTTAGAAAGACATGGACATAAGATTAATCAATTATATCCAGCTTTAGTTCCTCTTGTAATAAAAGAGGAATTTGTAAAAAGACTTCAAGGTATTTCAATGAAAGATGTAGTATTTAGAGCTAAGGTTAAGAAGAAAAAGATTGAAGTAACAGGGGATATGATATTTACTCATTTTGGTATATCAGGACCAGGAGTATTAATACTTTCATCATATATAAATAAAGCTTTAGAAAATGGAGAAATAGAAGTTACATTAGATTTCTTAAAAGATAAGAGTAAGGAAGAGATATCAGCCTTAATAAGAAGTAACCCTAATAAGACAGTATTAAATAATATGAAAGGTTTATTAACTCAAAGCTTCTTAAAGGAGATTATAGAAAACTTAGGCTTAACTACTACTAAAGCAGCAGAGCTTAAAAAAGCAGATGAAATGAAACTTATAGAATTTATAAAAGAAATGAAGCTTACAGTGAGAGAAACTTTATCAATAAAGGCTGCACAAGTAACTTCAGGAGGGGTAGCAGTTAAGGAAATAGATGCTTCAACTATGGAATCTAAGCTTATTCAAGGCTTATACTTTGCAGGAGAAGTAATAGACGTTGATGCAGAAACAGGTGGATTTAATCTTCAGATTGCATTTTCAACTGGAACTTTAGCAGGAAGTGATTATTAAGAGTTAATCGGTAGAGGAGGGAGCTGAAATAAACAGCCCCCTTATTTTTTTGAGTTATCTGTCTTTATATAATTTAATTTATAATTTTATAGATATAAAATACGGATATTTATTAGAGAAAATTATAACCTATTAAAACTAACAAATTATAGGTTATTTATATTAACATATATCATTTTTAGGGTAATATACTTTAGAACCGTTTTGTGTTATATGGTCTTGAACATTCATTAAAGCCTCCCCAAATCTTTGGAAGTGAACAATTTCCCTTTGTCTTAGAAATCTTAAAATTTCTTTAATTTCTTCTTCATCAGTTAAATTAATTAACCATTCATAAGTTGCTCTTGCTTTTTGCTCAGCAGCCATATCTTCATGAAGGTCTGCTACTACATCATCCTTGGCTTGAATATAAGTTGCAGTCCAAGGGTTACCTTGAGCATCAGCATAATATAAAGCTCTTCCATGGTCTACATAGTGTCCACCAAGTCCAGCATCTTCTAGTTCAGCTAGTGTAGCATTAGACATTAATTGATAAATCATAGTAGCAATCATTTCAACGTGAGCCATTTCTTCAGTACCTATATCAGTTAGTAGTGCTTTAGATTTATTAGTAGGCATTGTATAACGTTGATTTAAATATCTAAGGGCTGCACTTAACTCTCCATCAGGACCACCGTATTGAGACATAAGATATTTAGCCATTTTTAAGTCTTTAGACTGTAGGTTTATTGGATATTCTAAAGTTTTTACATAATACCACATTCAATTATTCCTCCTTTGTTAATTTTCCCATGGCCATTGGCAGTTTACCCAAGCTTTAGGATTTTCATATGAAGCTGAGCCAAAGTTGGTTAATGGACCGTATTGTTTCTCATATTTGCGAACTAGTTCATCTAATTTTGCAGATATATTTCTATAGTCTTCTGTAGCTTCTGTGTTATTTGGAAAATTATCTAAATATAAATTTAGTTCAACAGCATAAAAGATATATTTCATAATTTCAACTAATAATGGATTTTCACTCATAATTAATCACCTCACTTTTTATTCAGTTTCAGTATATGGACGGATAAGGTCCCTGAAAATTGTTCCTGATTTTATAGCAGCAGTAAGTGAAAGTAGATTTTCATATTTTTGAGGCACGATATAAGCTCTTCCATATTCAAGTCTCTTTAGTGGATTGGCTTTTTTTTCTTCAGTATTCATAAAAATCAATCTCCTTTTGTAAAATTTATAATATATAATATGAAAAAAGAAAAAATGTGTTACATAAAGATATAAAAAGGAGCTGACTTAGCAGCTCCTTTTTGCATATATTAACAATTATCTTATATAGTCGTCTGCAGTTACTATAGTTCTTTTTTCGCAGCAGTAATTTGGATTTGATGAGAAGTGATCTTGTACATTCATTAAGGCTTCACCAAATCTTTGGAAGTGCACAACTTCCCTTTCTCTTAAAAATCTTAATATCTCTTTAATCTCTTGGTCATCAGTTAAGTTAATCAGCCACTCATATGTTGCTCTTGCCTTTTGTTCAGCAGCCATATCCTCGTATAAATCAGCAACTACATCATCTTTAGCTTGAATATAAGTTGCAGTCCAAGGGTTACCAGTTGCATCAGTATAGAATAAAGCTCTTCCATGGTCTGTATAATGACCACCAAGACCAGCCTCTACTAATTCATCTAGTGTAGCATTTGACATTAATTGATATACCATAGTTCCTATCATTTCAACGTGAGCCATTTCTTCTGTACCAATGTCAGTTAATAAGGCTTTTGCTTTACAAGTTGGCATTGTAAAACGTTGATTTAAATATCTAAGGGCAGCGCTTAATTCACCATCAGGTCCACCATATTGAGAAACAAGAAATTTAGCCATTTTAAGATCTTTTGATTTTAAATTTATTGGATATTCCAATGTTTTAACGTAATACCACATTAATATATTCTCCTCCTATTTATTTTCCCAAGGCCAAGGACATGATGTCCATTTTTCAGGGTCTTCTATAGAAGAAGAACCAAAGTTAGTCAATGGCCCATAAGTTTCTTCGTATTGACGAATTAAACAATCAAGTTTTTCAGAAATCATTTTATAATCTTTTGTGGCTTTTGAGTTTTCAGGGAAGTTATCTAAATATAAATTAAGATCTACAGCATAAAACATGTATTTCATAATATCTATTACTAATGGATTGTCGTACATAATATTCACCTCTCTATTTCTTTACTGTTTCAGTTTCTTCATATGAGCTACGAAGATCTCTAAATATTGTACCTAGCTTAAAAGCTTCAGTAGTTGAGAGTAAATTTTCATATTTTTGAAGTGCTATACATGCTTTTGCATATTCATTATTAGTTAAATTTGGGTCTTTAATTTTCATTTTTTTACTAAACCTTCCTTAATGAATTTATATATACTATATCTTATACAAAATATGAGAAAGTGTGGCATAAATGGAGGAAAAATATCGAAAATATATAATTTTTTAGAGTTTTTTAGTAAAAGCAATATATATTCTTGTAACTGAATGAAAATAAATAGAGATACTTGCTAATAATAGTTAATATAAAATGTTTTAAATTATATCAAGTTAACTTATGAGGAGAAAAAGATATGTTTAAAGGGATTAATACGTATAGTATGTTGAAAAATGGAACAATAGCAGTACTTACTATGTTTGGAGTTGGAATTCTTTTTGGTGAAAAGAATATAATGCTTGCTTTTCCTATAGCTTTAACATCAGCGGTACTTGGGAGACAAAATTTTAAGGTAAAGACTTTTAATAAAACAATTAGGATAATATTAATGGATTTAATTATTGTAACATTAGCTTATATTTCAAGATTAAATATATTTATAGGAATTTTTATAAATTTTATAAGTATATTTTTAATTATGTACACTATAACAAGTCCATATGACCCAACATTTTATAAGCCTTTTATTATGTTGTATGCATTTACACAATATGCATGGGTACCTCTAAATAAAATGCCAGCAAGATATTTATCAGTAATATTTGGAGTTTTGGTTATAGTAATATGTAATAAAATAGTTAATGAAATAAATGAAAAAAGCCTTTTAGGAAAGAGCATATATAAGGCGCTAAGCTTAATATCAGAAGGCTTAAAAGATATATTAGAAGGTAACTATACTAAAAAGAAAGAGCTAGAGTGTACAAATATTATGAGAGCTTTAGCGTATAAAGTTTATGTATCTAGATATAAAGATTATCTTACAACTAATTTAGGGCAAATTCAGTTTAAGATATTTATGGATATAGAACATCTTAATCTTTTTCTAAGAAAGATTGAAGAAGGTTATTCACATAAGGATATAACTAAGAGAGAGATTGAAGAGTTAATTAGCTTGTTAGAACAAATCAAGAAATTTTCTAATGGAAATATAAACGTAGAACAAGTAGTTAACGAAACAAATAGATATGTAAATAAATATATTAAAGAAGCAAAGTATGGATATGAAATATCAGTTATTTTAATTAATTTAAGCAAAAATATTAATTCATTAAATGCAGTAGATAGAAGAGAAATAAATAAGGTATATGAAAAATGGCAAAGAAGTTATCTAGATAAAACTAGATATACTTTTAAAGAATACTTTAGAAAGGATAGTATAAGATTTAAGTTTGCCATGAGAATGGCTATAACATTAACTTTATCACTTTTCATAGGAGAAATTTTAGGATTTTATAAAATAATATGGGCAATAATCACTATTATGTCAGTGATACAACCGTATTACGAGGATACATTAAAGAAGACAAAAGATAGAGTAGTAGGAAATACAATAGCTATAATATTTACAGGTGTAGCTATAAATCTGATAGATAATAAATTTGTAACAATAGCAATTTTAATAGCATCATTATATTTACTTTATGCCTTTAAGGAATATCATAAGATATCACTTTTTGCTGCCATTGCATCTATATCGGTTTCTTCATTAAGTAATAATATAAATGAACTTTTACTTTATAGAATTGCATATGTAATAGTTGGAGTTTTAATAGTAATAATAGCAAATAAATATATATTTCCTTATAAATTACAAGATGGTATCAGACAACTTGAAGAAAAGGTAAAAAGGTATAATGAGATGTTACTCAAAGAAGGAAAATTATATTTGCAAGATGAAGGAGATATACATATTGTAAGAGATATAATTATTCATTTAACACTTATGAATCAAAAGCTATATCTTAGAAATATACAATATGGAGATGAAAATGTAGATATATTTATTGATGATAATACATATTTTGCTATTGAAGTAGGATATTCCATTCTTATGTCTTATGGAAAAAGTAAAGAATTTAAGGAAAAAAAGCTTGAAGAGATAAGTAAATTGAAGTTAAACTAACAATGTACTTGTTCAATTTAGGAAAAGTAGCATTACTTTAAAGAGTGGGAGATACACATATTATGGAAAGAAAAAACAAAGCGTTTAGGGCTGCTATGATGATAAAGGAATTATACTCGAAAACTACTAATATAATTAGTGATAATCTTAGGGAGAGCGGCTTAACTCATCAACAATGTATGGTTATTCAATTAATTGCTCACAAAAAAGAAATGACTATTACAGAGCTTTGTAAAGAAATGTCTTTAGCGAAAGGTACTGTTTCGGGAATAGTACAAAGACTAGAAAAACTAGGTTACTTAGAAAAAGAAAAAAGAGAAGATGATAAGAGAAATACTTATATAAAATTCTCTAAAAATGGATTAGATTTTGCTAATACATTTAAGAGTAATATGAGTAGTAGCTTTGAAAATATATTTAGTAATTGTAGTGAAGAAGATATGGATGAAATGATAGTAGATTTAAGAAAGATATTAAACAAAATTGAAGGAAAATAGAAATAAATTGTTCGCGAAGCTCACAGGTGAAAGGTCGACTTCATCGAAGTGAAAAGGCTACTAACGTAGCGGGGAAAAGTTAACTTAAGTTAAAGTGAAAGGTACTAATGTAAACACTTTTCACTATTGCTATAGGCATTATTTTCACTGTCACGCCAGTGACATTTTCCCCTTTGACGAAGTCAAACTTTTCACCAAAGTGCTTTAAACTTTATTTAAAATGTTCTATGAAGTATTGATATTTTATCATCGTCTTCAAAGTCTTTTAGAGAGTTTATGCCTAATTCTCCTAATACATCATCTAGAGTTGAGCTATGAGCAGCAATCTTTATAGGGGAATAAAAAGCAAAGTTATTTGTTGCCATTGTACCTTCTTCTTTAGGAATAAGTACTTTAGGTCCACCAACACAACCGCCGATACAACCCATGCCTTCTATAAAGTTACCATCTATTTCACCCTTCATAGTTTTATCCAATAGCTCTTTGCAAGCTTTTACACCATCAGCTTTAACAGCTTTAAGGTGCTCACTTTTATTAGGATATAATTCTTCAACCATTTCGTTTATAGCAACTGAAACTCCTCCAGCTCTTCCGTATAATCGGCCTCCTTTAGATGCGTACTCAACACTTGGAATACCTTGGAGTTCTTCAGGATGTATATCTAAAATTTGAAATATTGAATCTAGTTCTTGATATGTTAATACAAAATCTATAGCACCGGCTATATCTTTTTCTTTAGCTTCAGCTTTTTTAGCTATGCAAGGGCCAATAAAGACTACTTTTGCATCTTTGTTTAGTTTTTTTATGACTCTTCCTGCAGCAACCATAGGTGATACTGAAGGAGAAAGGTCAGGAACTAATTCTTTATAAACTTTCTTTAGCATTCCAACCCACATTGGACAACAACATGAAGTAATCATTAAGTCATTAGGGCCATTAACATGCTTATTAAATTCAACAGCTTCTTTTATTGTAAGCATATCAGCTGCAAAAGCGACCTCAAGCATATCTGTAAAACCAACTTTCATTAAAGCTGCTCTTAATTGATCCATTGTTACGTTAGGACCAAATTGACCAATTATTGATGGTGCTACGGCAGCTACTACTGTTTTATTATGATTTATAAGATCTTTAATAGGTATAAATTCAACTCTATCTAATATTTTACCATCCTTACATGCATCTACACATAATCCACATTCAACGCAAGTATTTTGATCTATATAAGTGGTGTGTTTTTTATCATCATATTTAATAGCGTCAAAAGGGCAAGTAGCTTGACATCTAAATTTATGATTTTCATCTTGAGTACAGTTAGTAGTACATTCTTCAAGCTTAGATACGATATGTTTATTTACTGCATAGTTAGTTATAGCTTTTTTTAAGTTATATACAAAGTTATTATCAAAAGGAATATCTACACCACAAAGAGAAGTGATAATTTTAAATGTCTCTTGTGGAGATTTATCATGACAAGTCATTATCATATTAAGTGTCTCATCAAAATTTCCTGTATAATATGATTTAACTAAATCATCAAATAAATCACTATATTTACTATTCATATTTTCCTCCTATAAATAAAGATCGATCTGTTAAGTTATATGAACATTGCTCTTCTCAGCCCAAGGAAATACAATAGGTTTGCGATACTAAATAATACCCCCTTCAAAAAGGAGAGAAGAACAATGAGCAAAACTAATATAAAATGCCCACGCTGTAATTCTGATAAACTATACAAGTTTGGTATGAATAAGCAGGCTAAACAAAAGTATCAATGTAAGCAGTGT
>NZ_JACOOP010000073.1:0-11228 GCF_014287725.1 Clostridium sp. NSJ-49
AGAAATGGTATATTATTGCATGAAAAGAAAATAGCGTAAAGGTATATTTTTACAGAGAATAGGAGGCTTATAACCTCCTATTTGTCGTGTCAAAAAACTTGTTCATTTAGAAATAATTTCATATAAATATATGAATAAAAAATAAAAAGACCGTCTACTGAAATGATTTTAAAAATCATTTCAGAGACAGCCCCTTTTTTTCCCATCCTGAGTCTGAATAATACTCTGGATTATTTTCTAGATAATATCTTATTAATTCAATCTCATCTTTTGAAAGCGCCTTAAATAATTCTATAGGCTCATCTCCCCAGAAACATTGTCCTAAAACTTCTATCAAATCTTCTAAGCTGTGTATTTCTTGTTTTACTATAGCTATTTTATCTGAAATAAATCTACAGCTTTTTATTTCATCTATCAAATCTCTTAATTTTTCATCATTCATTGGCTCATTATCTATAAATACATTTTCTATAAAATCATCCTGTATTTCAAAACTTAAAAATATATTTTCTATATTTCCTTCTGCTAATGCCTCTTCAAGCCTAGGATATATATCTATACAAGTTTTTTTAATATACTCTATCACTTCATTGCTCTTTATATTTAATTTATCACAAACTTTTTTTGCTCCATCAGCAAGTGCTTCTTTAGTCTGCTTTTTTGATAACCCTTTGAAAAAGAGTAATAACCTTTCTCTCTGAAATTTTGAAATATCTAATCCTAATATATCTTCTTCTAAAATAGAAAGTCCTAAAGTATTAATAACAACTGGCTCAAATATATTAATTAATAAACCTTTATAATCAGAACAATAGCTATTTAAAATATTAATTATATTTTCTCTACTAAATTTACTACAAAACTTATTTTCAATTAAAATTGTCTTTAAATACTTATTAATATACTCTATTCCTTGCAATTCTTCTGATATTGGATTTGAAAGCTGATAATCTATACTACAATCTATCTGATGTGCAAAAAATCTATAATCATACCTCTTAAAGAATTGTTCTATTTCCCTAATAGTATCTTCATAAGAGATATTTCCTATATGAATTGATGTTTCTATTACTTCCTTTAACAAAACTTTTCCTTCATCTATCATAGCCTCTATTTTAACCCATGATTCTTTAAGTAGCTTCATCATATCATCATTTATTAATCTTTCTACAAAATCACTAGAATCCCTTAACTCTATACCTATCGAAAAAGAAATCGACTTAAGTAACTCTTCTGCTATTTCAATAGGAACAGAAGTACTATCCCCCATTGTATATCGTTCAGTCCACTTTCCTAATAGGTTCCACATCTTAATTTCAATTAGCTCTCTATTTTCATTACTAATATTATTCTCTAATTGTATCTCATCTGAAAACTTCAACAAACTGTTGTTATTCTCCATAATACCTCCTAAAATTGATGTCCATATATATCAGTATCATCAACTTTAAATCCGTATCTTGTATTTCTACAAAGCTCCTCTAAAGTTGTTCCACTTAAATACTCTAAAGAGCCTTGGCATTTCCCATCAAAATGTCTTTTCATAAACTCAATTAGCTCATCATCTGAAATTTGATCCATAGCTTCACTTTTAAAAAAGTAAAATGCATCTTGAAGCTCTAATAAGGTATCTTCATAATTTTGCTGCATAATATAAGGTGAATCACAAAAGGCTTCAATTATCTTTGTTAAAATACCTTCAGAAAATTCTATTCTTCCTGTATTTTTCAACGCATCAAAACGTCTTTCAACTAATGCCTTAACTTCATCATCATTTAAATGCAAATCATATTTGATTGTAAGCTCATTACACTTTTTAATCTCTGCTATAGCTTGTTTTTTCTGCATATCCTGAAGAACTAAACTAAATTTTTCATTCATTTCGATCACCTCTCAATACACTTTACTCCTTACCTCAGAGCAGTACAAGACTTGAAATTTTCGTAATTTTATGGTAATATATAATCAGAAAATATAAAAAAATTCTCAGATAGATTATTCTAACTGGGAATTTTTTTATTATTAATCCATTTTATTTCTTTTTTGTTTTATAGGTAATATGATAACAAACTTACTTCCCTTACCTACTTCGCTTTCTACATATATTTCACCTTCATGAAGTTCTATAATCTTTTTAGTTATAGTTAAGCCTAATCCGCTTCCACCTTTAACTTCAGCATTTTTATCTACAACTTGATTAAATCTATTAAATATTAACTCATGATGATCTTTATCTATTCCTATTCCATCATCTATAATTTCTATTTTTACATGGTTATTAAGATCCTTTATAGTGACCTCAATATTCCCCCCTATATTAGTAAACTTTGCTGCATTGCTCACTATATTAACTATACAGCGTTCTATCTCATTCTCATCTACTTCAATTATCTTTTCTTCTATTTCAGGATCTATAATTAAATTAATACCTTTATCTTCAATATACTCACTTAAAGAAAGTGCTGCTTCTTCTACTAAATAAACTATATCCACTTCTTTTATGTCTATTCTATAGCTTCCATGTTCAATCTTTGAAGAGTCTATTAAATCATTAATTATTTTCAATAATCTCTTAGTATTATTTATCATAATTCCCATATACTTATTTAACTTATCTTTTTCTATCCCTAAATCACCTTTGTTTAACTCTCTTATTAATTGTTCCGTTGAATAAATAACATTTAATGGTGTTCTTAGTTCATGAGACATATTTATCAAATAATTATTTTTGCTTTTTTCTAAATCAATTACCTTCTTAAATAAGTCATTATTTCTTTTCATTTCTTCGCCTAAAGCATTAGTTCTTTGGTCTACTAGTTCATCTAGTTTTTTAACTTTATATTTATGATTTAAAAAAGTAATTATTACTATAAAAATGTACAGAAACACAGAGTATTTGCTAGCCCAAAATGGTGGCGATATTGTAAATGCTACACTTGTACTTTCACTAATAACTCCATTATTATTTCTTGCTCTAATATTAAATACATAATCGCCAGGAGAAAGATTACTTAAAGTAATTGAATTTGTTTCCATCGCTGCCCAGTCATCATTAGCACCTTCTAATAAATAATAATATTGTATTGCCTTTGGATTTATGTAATTAGGTAAAAATGCTTCTATAAATATATTATTTTCATCATATTTTAATTTTTTTGAATCAAGGCTATCTATATTTACTCCATTTACCTTAAATTCATCAAATGTTATACCATATGTATATTGAGTTTCTTTAATATCTTCTGGATTAAATATATTAAATCCATTTATTCCCCCAAAAATAAATTCATCTTTTTTATTTTTAAAATAAGCTTTTCCGTTAAATTCATTACTTTGAAGTCCATCAGTTATGTCTAAGTTAATAACTTTTCCATTGCTTCTATTTATCTTGGATATTCCCATATTAGTACTCACCCAAGGGTTACCATATTTATCAACTAATATACCATAAATATTAGCATTTGCTATACAATCTTTAGTTGTGTATCTCTCAAATTCCTCAGTATCCTTATTAAATTTATTTAGCCCTAAGCTAGTTCCTATCCAAATTTCTCCTCTAAACCCTTCTGCTATTGTTCTCACTGAGTTATTGCTTAAAGAGTTCTTATTTTTTTCTTCATTTCTATAAGCCTTTATTTCTTTTGTTCTAGGGTTTATTCTAATTAATCCACCTTGAACAAAAGTTGCTATAAAATACTCACCATCACTATCTTTATATATATCTCCAATATACTGGTCTGATGGAGAATATTCTTTTATAATTTCTGTAATATCTATTATCTCATCTGTCTCTAAATTTAAAATAGATAGGCCTGTTGGTGTTCCTATCCAAAGATATCCTAAACTATCATAATAAATGCTTTTTACTACATTATTAGTCAACCCATTATTTTCGTCATACATCTTACTAGTTTTAGATTCTTTATCAATTATAGCAACTCCTTTATCAGTAGCTATGCATATTTTATTTCCATTCCCAGTTATATCGTATATACAATCACTTGGTATTATATCAATAAGATCATTTTTTCTTAAATTATCAATTCTATCAGTTTCCCTGTTAAGTAAGTCTATCCCCTTATTTTTGCTTCCAATCCATAATAATCCTTGTTCATCCTCATAAAGAGCAGTAACCATATTATCACTTATAGTTTTACTATCAAAAGGATCATTCTTATAATGTGATATCTTTCTATCAGGGTTAAAAATACTAATTCCTGAATAAGTACCTAACCATATAAGGCCTGTCCTATCTTGTATTATAGAAAATATATTATCATCTATTAAAGAGTCTTTGTCGTATAGTTTATTCTTATATGTAGTAAAACTTCCATCATTATTTAACTTTGATAAGCCTCCATCAGTACATACCCATATATGGCCTTTAGAATCCTTCAAAAAGTTTTTAACAAAATTCCCACCTATTGATTTATCATCTTGTTTACAATAATATCTAGTTATTTCATCAGTATTAATATCTATCTTACATGCCCCACTATCATATGTTCCTGCCCATATATATCCATCAGTATCATAGTAAACTTTATATATATTATTTTCACTTATAGTATTTTCATCATTACTGTCATATAGAAAATTCTTTGAACTACCAGTTTCTAAATTAATTTTACTTATACCATTTTCTGTAGCTATCCATATATTCTTTTGACTATCTTCAACTAATGAATTTATATACTGTTCAGTTAACTTATCACCTTCAAATATTCTTTTAAAGCTATCTTTATCTTCATCATATATATTTAATCCATCTGCAGTTCCTATTAATATTTTATCATCACTAGTTATAAGTATTGATGCAACATTTGCATGAGATAAATTTCCTTTTTCTGCATCATCTAAATAATTAGTTATCTTTTGTCCATCATTATGTATTTTACTCAATCCATTTGCAGTAGCTACCCATATGTTTCCGTACTTGTCCTCTTTTATATCTAAAATATAATTGTTTACCAAACTATTTTTATTATCTTCTTCTACTCTATAAACTTTAAATTGATATCCATTGTATCTATTTAGTCCATCGTTGGTACCAATCCATATATATCCTTTGCTGTCTTGAAATAGTGCTTCTACTGTCTCCTGTGTTAACCCTTCTTCTATGGTTATATTCTTAAAATTCATCTGTTCTTTTGCTTTTACTTCATAATTATAATTTAATAATATTAAATTAATGGTAATTATTAAGAAAACCATCTTTAGTAATCTATTTTTTCTCATATTTCTCTTCCTTTAATAATTAAGAATTAACAACTAAAACATTAATTTATAATTATATGATTAATTGTTAATTCTTTCATTTAAAATTATACTTTTTTTTACACTAAATATAATTTTATCATTATATATATGCAAATACAAGCAACATAAATTTTCAACATAAATTTTATATCACTTCTATTTATTTCCACTTTTGTGATAATTATATATGTAAAAAGGAATTCCTAATAACATTAAAATAAATCCCCACATAACGGTTTCTGCACCTGATCCATATATAGTCCAAAGTGTGTATATAAATGCTAATAAAGGTATTATAGATTTACTTATAAACTTTCCTATACTTATCTCCTTTTCATCTCTAAACATTATCATAATCTCAGCAGATACAGATAATAAATATACAGGTAAATATGAAAGCGTTGCCAATATTGTTATAAAAGAAAATGCTGAAACCATACTTTTCTGATAGTTTGTTAATAACAAAATATTTACTAAAACACCACTTATAATTAATGAGTAAGCGGGAGTATTGTATTTACTACTTACCTTACCAAATATTTTAGGAAATACTCCATCCTGTCCTGCTGCATAAGCCACTCTTGCTGTAGCTAAAATCCATCCTATAGTTGTTCCTAAAATTGATACTACTACTATAGCTGATATAATTACGCCTACTGAATTTCCTAAAGATCTAGTTAAGATATCTGTTAATGGTGCTGTACTTTTTGCCAATACCTCATTTGGCATAGCCCCCATACTTGCAATACTAATTAATAAATAAATTACTGCTGAAATTATTAATCCATATATAGTACTTCTTTTTACATTCTTTTCAGGATCTCTTATCTCTCCAGCTGCTACCGTAGCACTCTCTAAACCTATAAATGCCCAAAGTGTAGTAGTAGCTGCTAACGATATTGTTTCTAATCCTTTATTTTTAGGTACTAACGGAATTAAATTATTTTTATCAAAATTTAAAAAAGCAATTATTATGAATAAAGCAAAAAATACTATTTTAAATACAGTTGTAAAGCTTTGGATTTTCCCTGCTTGCTTTACGCCAACTATATTTAATATAGTAACTGCCCAAAGTATTAAACTAGAATAAATTATTGAATAAAGAGGGTTATTTAAAACTGGAAATATAGCTGCTGAATAGCTTGTTAATGTTACTAAAATAGCTGTATTTCCAATCCATGATCCATTCCAATATAACCATGCACTTAAAAATCCTGCAAACTCTCCAAATGCTTCTTTCACATATTGATATGCACCTCCTGTTTCAGGAAACTTTGAACCTAAATTTGCAAAAGATATAGCTACTAATATAGATCCTATAGTAGTCAATATCCATGCTAAAATTGTTGCAAGAGGACCTGAAACCTCAGCTAATGTAGCTGGTATCATAAATACCCCTGAACCTATCATATTACCACATACCAACATTGTGGCCATAAATAATCCTATATCCTTTTTCAAATTCTTATTTTCCATAAATACACCCTTTACAAATTAAAGTTAAGAATTTATCTAATAAAATCACATCAAGTCTAAGTATTCAAAACTCTCTATTTTTTAATTAGAAATTCTTTTTTTATTTATACTTAATTTGCCCAACCTTTTCCCATTTATCCAACTACAAATAAACTATAAAGATTAAAAATTTAAATTAAGTTAATAATAAATAAGAGGTATTGATTAATAAAAATCAATTCTCTAAGAGAATATGAAAGGAGCAATTTTATGAAAAAAACTTGGACCATTGTCATTGCTATAGTTGTTGTATTAGCAATACTTATTGTACCTATAGTAACTACCTATAATGATCTAGTTTCCTTAGAACAAAATGTAAATATTGCTGAATCCAATATCGATACACAGCTCCAAAGAAGATCTGATTTAATTCCTAATTTAGTAAATACAGTTAAGGGATATGCTTCTCAAGAAAAAGATATTTTTTCTGATATTGCTAATGCAAGAAGCAAGCTTGCAGGTGCTACCAATGTAACTGAACAAGCTAATGCTGATAATGAATTATCAAGTGCACTTTCTAGATTATTAGTAGTTGTTGAAAACTATCCTGATTTAAAATCTAATCAAAATTTTCAGGATCTTTCTATCCAACTAGAAGGAACAGAAAATAGAATTGCTATAGCTAGGCAAGATTATAATACTGCTGCAACGACATATAATACAAAGAGAAAGAGCTTTCCTGCTAATATAGTAGCTTCCATATTTGGATTTCAAGAAAAATCTCTTTATAAGGCTAGTGAAGGTGCCCAAGAAGTCCCTTCAGTAGATTTCTCTAGTTAATATGAATAGAAAATTAAATTTTTTTATTAAATTTACTTTTTCTCTTTTAATATTTAGCTTATTATTTAGTCTTAATGTATTTTGTAGTGAGACTTTTCCTGATCCCACTAACCTAAAGTATTTTAATGACTATACAAATACAATAGATTATTCTACAGCTAAACAAATAGTTTCTATAGGAAAAGAGCTAGAAGATAAAACTTCTGCGCAAGCCATTATAGTAGTTATCAATTCTACAAATGGTGCTCCTATAGAAGATTATGCAAACAAACTATTTAGAACTTGGGGAATTGGTAAAAAAACTAAAGATAATGGTCTTTTAATCCTTTTGGCTATTAATGATAAATCTTGGCGTGTCGAAGTTGGACGAGGTCTAGAAGGTGCTATACCAGATGCTTTAACTAACAGAATTATGCAGACCACTGCAAAACCTTGCTTTATTAATGGTAATTATAGTGAAGGTTTACTAAATTCTTATAGTATTTTTTCTGACTATATCGCTTCAGAATACGACGTTACATTAGAAAAATCTTTAAATATTACCTTACCCAATGAAGGTACACAATCTGGAGAAAAAGAGGTAAAAATAGCTGTAAGTCTATTTTTAATTTTAATCTTTGCAGATATTTTTCTTAATAGAGGTAGAGTATCTTCTTCTATTTTAAATTTACTATTTTGGAATAACTTTTTTAATGGAAATGGTCGTGGTGGCCCAGGTGGCTTTGGTGGTGGTTCATCAGGCGGTGGTGGTTTTGGTAACTTTGGTGGTGGTTCTTCTAATGGTGGTGGTTCCTCCGGAAATTGGTAGGAACAATTACAAGTTTCAATTGCCAAGCGACAAATGATTTTATAACTGTAAATTGTAAAATATATATCAGACCGTTTTTATATAACTTTTCTAAATAATAAAAAATAGAACGTATTAATTAATACGTTCTATTTTTATGTATTTAATTGTATAGTTTTTGTAAACTTTTCTCAAAATTTACATGGATAATAAGTTATAAATCATAATTATTTATTAATATATTATATATAGTTATTTGCCCCAAATAAGTAATGCTCTAATTTTTAACTTATACCTATTTTGCTTATATCAAAATTTAATTAAAATCATATATTATTTTTTGATTGAATTTTTTTACAATAACTGTATAATATTTTATAGAATTTCTAATAATTGTCATGGAGATGTTAATATGAAGGATTTATTTAAAAAAATATTTTCGCACCCAATTTATAGTTGTATTTTTACTGCAATATTTATTAACCTCATAATTGAAATTTTAAGTAGGAAAACTTTTTCAGATTTTTTTAGCTATGTATTTAAAACTCCTATAGTATTTCTTTATAACGCTTTAATTATAATGTTTACCCTGTCTTTTAGTTTTCTATTTAGAAGGCGTAAATTTGTATTTTTAATAATATCAGTAGTTTGGCTTGGTTTCGGTATTACAAATGGAATTATATTAAATTGTAGAGTCACCCCTTTTACTGCTACCGATTTTAGAATGATAAAAAATGGGCTAGAAATTGCTTCGTCATATATATCTCCATTTTTTATGGTAGTAATCGGTATTGGTTTAATGGCTTTAGCCATAGCATTAACACTAATATACATTCGTGGACAAAAAATAAAATCATCAATTAACTACAAAAAAAATGTACTAGCTGTAATTAGTCTTGGCTTATTACTTTTTATAAGTACTAAAACACTAATTTCCACTAATATACTAGCTGACTATTTTGGTAATATAGCCTTTGCTTATTTAGACTATGGTTTTCCTTATTGCTTCTCAAATACTTTGTTAAATACAGGCATAAAGAAACCCACTAATTACTCTAAAGAAACTATAGCTAATATTTTAAATACAGAAATAACAGAAAAAGATTCAATTTTATTAGCATCAAATAACACTCTACTTACTCCTAAATCTAATGTAGATTTACCTAATATTATAATGATACAATTAGAATCTTTTTTTGATCCAACATTAGTAAAAGGCTTGAATTTTTCCCAAGATCCTATTCCTTATTTTAGAGAGTTAAGTAACAATTATTCCTCAGGTTATTTAAATGTACCCTCTGTAGGGGCTGGAACTGCAAATACTGAATTTGAAGTAATTTCAGGTATGAGTTTAGATTTCTTTGGACCTGGTGAATATCCTTATAAAACTATTTTAAAAGATACAACTTGCGAAAGCGTTAATTATACCTTAAAAGACAACAACTATAGTACTCATGCTATTCATAATAATACTGGTACATTTTACGATAGAGACTTTGTTTTTTCACAACTAGGATTCGATACCTTTACCTCTTTAGAGTATATGGAGAAATTAGATACTACCCCTACCGGTTGGTCTAAAGATTATGTTTTAACTAATGAAATATTAAAGACCTTAAACTCTACAGATAATAAGGATTTCATCTACACAATATCTGTTCAAGGTCATGGTCACTATCCAAGTGAACCTTTACTAGAAAATCCTAAAATTACTGTAACTGGACTTGAAAGTGAAGAAGATACAAATGCTTTTACTTACTATGTAAATCAACTTTATGAAATGGACAATTTTATACAGAATTTAATAGATGAATTATCAAAGCTAGACGAAAAGGTTGTTTTAGTAATGTACGGGGATCATCTTCCAACATTAGGTCTTGAAGATGAAGATTTACTAAATAATTCAGTATTTCAAACTGAATATGTAATATGGGATAATTTCAATATGGCAAAAGAAGATAAAACATTAGAAGCCTTCCAATTAACTTCATCTGTATTAAATAGAGTTGGTATAGATAATGGAATTTTAAATAGATATCATAACAATTCTAGTAATTTATCAAATTATATGGAAGATCTTGAATTACTTCAATACGACATGCTATATGGTGAAAAATACATCTACAATGGTAATAATCCATTTATAGCAACTGAGCTTAAAATGGGTATAGATACAATCTCAGTTAGCAACGTTTTTGACGAAAATGAACAAGTTTTTGTAAGTGGAGAAAATTTTACTACATTTAGTAAAGTATATATAAATGATCGTAAATATGAAACTATCTATATCAGCCCAACTCTTCTTAGAGTAGATGATTTATCTTTAGAATCCAATGATTCTGTAACAGTTCATCAAGTTACAAAAGGTGGCACCAGTTTAAGTTCTTCAAATGAATTTATAGTTAACTAAACATTAATTTATAAAAATCACATGTGTAACTTTTGTAAATCCACATGTGATTTTTATATTATTCCTACTTTTTTTGTTAATTTATATACAACTTGTGTGTTTAAATTTCTTTCTTATAAAATTTATATATAAAATAAAGATACAGAAATATCAACCTATTTCTGTATCTCCTTTTAGGGGATATTAATTTACCTTATAATATACTTTTTAAAGTTATTATAAAATAAATCAATATTTATTTTGTTAAATTATTAGCTAACTAAATATTAACATATTGTTTTTAATTTAACAATATATTTTTGAAATTTCCCTCTAATTTCTTATTAAATGCTCTTCTTTTACTAATATTATTTATTAAGGCTTTGTTTTAATAAACTGTGGAAATTTGATTAACCTCTATAAATATGGTTATAATTTATAATATAACTACTATTTAGGAGGTTTTTTATGCCAAGAGTTAATAATGTTATTCAACAA
>NZ_JACOOP010000074.1:0-10569 GCF_014287725.1 Clostridium sp. NSJ-49
ACACTGCTTACATTGATACTTTTGTTTAGCCTGCTTATTCATACCAAACTTGTATAGTTTATCAGAATTACAGCGTGGGCATTTTATATTAGTTTTGCTCATTGTTCTTCTCTCCTTTTCGAAGGGGGTATTATTTAGTATCGCAAACCTATTGTATTTCCTTGGGCTGAGAAGAGCAATGTTCATATAACTTAACAGATCGATAATACTTTTAAGGAGGAATGTAATATGCAAAGAAAAAAAATAGACATAGCTTTAGCAAATACTGTTGCAAAAAAGATGATAATAGATGGAGATCCTTGGGATGAAATAATGAAAGAAACTCACTTAAGACTTAAAGATCTTAAAAGAATTCAAAGAGATCAAATAGACACACATTTTTAATTTTATATACAACTTCCACTATTTATTTTTACCAATATGATTAACTATATACATATTAAGAGATGTTTTATAAAAGGAGGAAAATATGAAAAATAATAATAGAAGAGACTACACAAAAGATAATTATTTAAGGAATGGTACAAAAACTCAAAATCAATATGCTAAAAGTAGCTTTAATACTACTATAGAAGAACCAGAGTTAAATGAAAGTGGAGTAGAAGCTAAAAAAAGAGGTTTTTAAAATTTTAAAGTCCCTTAATTGGGACTTTTTAAACTTAAAATAAAAATATAATTTAAATTGACATAATAAAAAAATATATATTCTATAATAAAAATTCTTTTCATATTATTATATAAAAGAATTTTTAAAGGGAGAGTATATATGAATTTAGTAGTTTTTGCACCAGTAGGTGCTACACTAGCATTACTTTTTGCTGTATATTTTACTCGTATTATATTTAAGGTTGATGAAGGTACGGATAAGATGAAGTATATTGCGAATAGTATAAGAAGTGGAGCTAATGCATATCTAAAAAGACAATATAAAGGAGTATCCTATTTTTTTATAGGAATGTTTATAATTTTATTTATATTGGCTCAATTTAATTTTGTTTCAATCTTTGTTCCTTTTGCATTTATAACTGGAGGATTCTTTTCAGGTCTTAGTGGATATCTAGGAATGAAGATAGCAACTAATGCAAACTCAAGAACTGCAAATGCATGTAGTAAAAGTTTAAATAGTGGGTTGAGAGTTGCTTTTTCAAGTGGAGCAGTTATGGGCTTAGTTGTAGTTGGACTAGCATTATTAGATTTAAGTATTTGGTATTATATTTTAAATTGGTATTATAAAGCATTACCTATGGCAGAGAGAATAGGTTATATAACTTCATCTTTATTAACTTTTGGAATGGGTGCATCTTCTATGGCATTGTTTGCAAGAGTTGGTGGAGGAATATTTACTAAAGCTGCAGATGTAGGAGCAGATTTAGTAGGAAAGGTAGAGATAGGAATACCAGAAGATGATCCGAGAAATCCAGCAGTAATAGCTGATAATGTTGGGGATAATGTTGGGGACGTTGCAGGAATGGGAGCTGACCTTTATGAATCCTATGTTGGATCAATTGTATCTTCGTGTGCATTAGCTGTATCAGCAGGACTTTCTATAAATGGTGTAACAGTACCATTAGTAGTTGCATCTGTTGGTATTATTGCATCTATTATAGGAACGTTTTTTGTAAAATCTAAAGAAGATGTATCTCAGAAAGTATTGTTAGGTGCTTTAAGAAGGGGAGTATATTTTTCTTCAATAATAATAGCAATTGTTTCTTATTTTATAGTTGTAAATATTCTTGGAAAAGAACATATAGGAATATATTTTGCTATTTTAAGCGGACTAATAGCTGGACTATTAATAGGATTTTTTACTGAATATTTTACAAGTGATCATTATAAACCTACTAAATCTATAGCAAAGGCTTCTGAAACAGGACCAGCTACTGTTATAATAAATGGATTATCTGTAGGAATGTTATCTACTGCTTGCCCAGTAGTTATAGTAAGTATATCAATTTTAGTTAGTTATATTTGTGCAGGAGGATTAAATAATTTTAATCAAGGTCTTTATGGTATAGCTATATCGGCTGTAGGTATGTTATCTACTTTAGGTATAACATTAGCTACAGATGCATATGGACCTGTAGCTGATAATGCTGGTGGAATAGCAGAGATGGCAAGATTAGATAGAGAAGTTAGAAAGAGAACTGATGCATTAGATTCATTAGGGAATACAACAGCAGCAACTGGTAAAGGATTTGCTATTGGTTCAGCAGCTTTGACAGCATTAGCTTTTATAGCTGCCTATAAGGATTCAATAGAATCTTTAGTTATAAAAAACAATTTGGATTTTACATTTGATTTATCTATATTAAATCCTCAAGTTTTAATAGGTATTTTTATAGGTGGTGCAGTAACCTATGCATTTTCATCACTTACAATGAGTGCAGTAGGAAAAGCTGCAAGTAAGATTGTTGTTGAAGTAAGACGACAATTTAAAGAAATAAAAGGTCTTATGGAAGGTAAAGCAGAACCAGATTACGCATCATGTGTTGATATATGTACAAAGTCAGCATTACATGAGTTAGTTAAAATTGCAATAATAGCTGTAGCAACACCGCTAATAGTTGGATTGATTTTAGGACCAAATGGAGTTGCAGGATTGTTATGTGGTGCAACTGTATCAGGTTTTGTACTAGCTGTTATGATGTCAAACTCAGGTGGATCTTGGGATAATGCTAAAAAATATATTGAAGCAGGAAATTATGGAGGAAAAGGATCAGAATCTCATAAAGCAGCTGTTGTTGGTGATACAGTAGGTGATCCATTTAAAGATACGTCAGGACCAGCATTAAATATATTAATTAAGCTTATGTCAGTTGTTTCAATAGTATTTGGATTAGTAGTAGTAACATTCTCATTATTTTAATATTTATAATACTTTTCTATTTTGCTAATACTATTCTTGAGTAAAGTAAGAAAGGAGAAATAAGTATGGATATAGTACATTATAATGTTACTGGATTAATAAATAATTCCACTAAGACTCAAATAAAAAATGCATTAGACAAGATAGACGGTATTCAAGAGGTATGTGTTGATCTTGGTAGAAGTAGTATTGAAGTGGCCTTTAATGAAAGTGTTACTGAAGCAGAAGTAAGAAATTGTATTGAAGAAACAGGATTTTCAATAGAATAATAAAAAGAAAAGGAGCAACTTTTGCTCCTTTTTTTAATAATATACATCTATAAAGTGAAATCTTATATTTTTATTGCTCCATCCTAAATCATAAGGAACTAACAATCTATCTGTATTGTGACATGTAACTAAAGGGTAACCTTTAGAATCAAGTCCAGTTACTGTTGAGATATGAGTTATACGTCCTTTCTTTTCATAGGCTACTATATCACCAGGTCTTAATTGAAATGCTGATTTATATGTTTCTTGGTAGCTACCCTTAGCTATGTATGAGCCTCTTCCGCTACTTATAATATAATTTTTAAATCCTTGAGCATTTACCCAAGCTTTAGTTGCATCGCCTTTATTATAATTCCAATAATCATTTTTTTTGAAGCCACCACCTTCATAAAGAATTTGAGATGCAAAGTTTGCACAATCGCCACCTTCAGGATTAAAATTTCTGTAATTAGGATTATACTTAAATAAAAACTCTTCATTATCTGAAACTCCGCAATATGTATGTGCATAGTCTATGGCTTTTTGACAACGTTCATTAATGGTAAACTCAGGTTTTTTGCAAGATAATATATAATCTTTTATTTCATCAGATTTAATATTTTCAAGATTTAAAGAATCAGCTAACGGATCTGTATACCATTCCTTTGTTATTATATAACGGTCTCCTTCTTTTCGTAAATTTAAATAATGATAAGTTCCAAGCTTAAATCTGTTTTGTTCAGATGGGGAGTCTAGATAACTATAGTAGAATTCAGTAGATACATAACATATTACTCCAAAAAGGTTAGGTTCTTTTTCTTTTACTTTTTTAACCTTTAAGATCGAATTGATTCTATCGAATTTTGCTCCTTGTTTCTCAGACCAATTTGAAAAATATTGAATTTTTGTAGTTTCATTTTCATATGCCCATTGCCCAACTTTTTTAGTTAAGTCGTAAAAGTTTTTTAAACCTTCAGTATCTTTAGATAATATAGCAGAATTTCTATTTAAAAATAAGTTTTCTAATAAAGCTTGAAATTGATTTTTTAATTCTTCAGAATTATCTGTATTATTTTTTAAATCTAATATTTCCTCTTTCATAACAGTTAACTCATCTTTAGATAATGGGGTGGCAAAACAAATAGTATTAATATTATAAATTGCTAGGAAAAGAACTAATATAATCTTAAGACTAAAGCTATTATGATACACATCTAGTCCTCCTTTTTTAAAAACGAAATTATGATAATAGTTTGCTCTAATTTGTTTTTTTATATGTAGTAATAATTTTTATATGTTTTTTTAAATAACCTTTAAAGAAAATTTTACATAGGATATAAAAAGAAATTTTATGAAGGGTTATTTATGAAAAACAAATTAGACTATTTATATGATAATGCTTTTACTATACCTTTTGATGATTCATCAAAATTAGTATTTATATCAGATGTTCATAGGGGTGATGGAACGTATTTTGACTCATTATTACCTAATGCTAATATATATATTACTGCTTTAAAATATTATTTAAGAAATGGATATACTTATATTGAAGTTGGAGATGGAGATGAATTATGGAAGAATAAAAATTTTAATGAAATAGCATATACATATGAAGAAGTATTTAAAATATTTAATAAATATAAGAAGAAAGATAATATTTATATAATTTATGGTAATCATGATATAATTAAAAGAAATAAAAAATTTAAGGATATTCAAGAGAATGCATTAAAGAAAATTGGTGCTGACTATGGAAGAGAATTTTTAAAATTTATAGAGGATATAGAATTTTATCCAGGATTGAATATGTTATATACACCATTAAATGAAAAGTTTTTAGTTACTCATGGGAATCAAATGGATTTTGGCAATAATGAATTGTGGTTTGTAAGTAGATTTTTGGTAAGATATATTTGGAAATTTTTATTTGGAATCGCAGGGTTTAGAGATCCTTCAAGCTCAGCTAAAAATAAGACAAGAAGGACAAGAGTAGATTTAGAACTACAAAATTGGGCTAGAGATAATGGGAAGATGTTATTGTGTGGACATACACATAATAGTAGATTTCCAGGTGAATTTGAACCACCATATTTTAATGATGGATGCTGTATATTACCTTATGCAATGACATCTATAGAGGTAGAAGGAGGAGATATAGCATTAATAAAATGGAGTGTTGATGCTCAAGATTCAGGAGTATTATGGGTAAAAAGAAAGATTATTGGTGGGCCAAGAAAGATTTCCACATTTTTATCATGGGCTAAGGAAGAAAGATTACGAGTTAATAGAGAAAATAATAAGAAAAAGAGGTAAGGGGATAATGATAGATTTACATTGTGATACAGCTGCTAGATTATATTATGAAGGTGGTAAATTAAGTGAAAATAAATATTCTGTAGATATAATGAAGTTAAAAAAAGGTGGAGTTAATGCACAAGTTTTCGCTAATTTTATAGATATGAACAATTGTAGAAATCCTTATGAGGAATTTCTGAATATGTATAATAACTTTTTAAAAGAATTAGATGAAAATAAGGAAAGTATTAATATAGTAACTAATATAAAAGAGTTAGAAAAGGTCAATAATGAAGGAAGAATAGGGGCATTTTTATCAATAGAAGAGGGGGAAGTTCTAGAAGGAAAAGTTGAGAGAGTAAAAAAAATATATGATTTAGGAATTAGAATAATTACCTTAACATGGAATTTTCCTAATAAAATAGGATATCCTAATATAGATTTTCTTTATAAAGATAAAGGCTTAACCCCGTGTGGTAGAGAAATTGTAGCTGAAATGGAGAGAGTTGGAATAATTCCAGATGTATCACATTTATCTGATAAAGGTTTTTTTGATGTATTAGAAATATGTAAGAAACCTTTTATTGCATCACATTCAAATGCAAGAGAAATAAAAAATCACCCTAGAAATCTTACAGATAATATGATAAGAAAATTATCTGAAAGAGGAGGTGTAATGGGAATGAACTTCTGTAGCAATTTTTTAGGTGAATATGAGATATCAAGGTTAGATGATATAGTTAGACATATTGATTATATAAAAAATGTTGGTGGTATAGACGTAATTGCTATAGGAAGTGATTTTGACGGAATTAGCAACAAGGTGGAGATTGAAGATATTAGTAAAATGGATATGCTAGCATATAGGTTAAAAGATAAAGGATACAAAGAAAGTGAAATTGATAAAATATTTAGTAAAAATGCATTAAGAGTATTTAATGAAGTATTGAGATAAAAAGATATTTTTATAAGAATTTACTTTATATTTCATTAATAGTAAAATAAACTTGAAATTAAAGTATAAAACTAAAAGACGGTGATAAATTTTATGGGAAAACTAACAGGAAAAGTTGCACTTGTTACTGGTGCATCAAGAGGTATTGGGAGAGCTATAGCTCTTGAATTAAGCAAGCAGGGGGCAAGTATAGCAATTAATTTTTCTAAGGATGTAGAAGGAGCAGAGAGTACATTAGAGGAAATAATATCTAATGGTGGATATGGAAAGTTATACAAAAAAGATATTTCGAGTGCTATAAATTGTAAAGAATTAATCCAAGATGTTGTAAGTACATTTGGTAAAATAGATATATTAATAAACAATGCAGGAATATCAAAAGTTGGATTATTTATGGATTTTGAAGATGATAGCATTGAAAAGTTGATAAATACGAATTTATTAGGTGCTATGTATTTATCAAAATATGCAATAGCTAATATGATTTCAAGGGGAAGTGGAAATATAATTAATATTTCTTCAATTTGGGGAGATGTTGGAGCATCTTGTGAGGTGGTATATTCAGCATCAAAAGGTGGTATAAATTTATTCACTAAAGCATTAGCTAAAGAGGTAGCATCATTTGGAATAAGGGTTAATGCTATAGCACCTGGGGTAATAAATACAGATATGAATAATTTCTTAGATGAAGATGAAAAGAGTGATTTAATAAATGAAATTCCTCAAGGGCGTTTTGGTGAATGTGATGAAATTGCAAAAGCTGTATCTTTTTTATGTGATGATAGCTGCAAATACCTAACAGGTCAAATAATAAGAATAGATGGTGGAATAATATAAATAATATTTTAGGTTAAGATGGTGGAAACAGATGATAAAGGTTAAAATAGATAAAAATAAAAGGGGAGAACCTATATTTAAATTAGGATACAAAGAATTAGATGATAAAGAGTTAAGATTTTTAAAAAGGGCAATAATGGAGGGAAAAGAAATAAAAGGTATGTTCAAATATGAAATACCATTAAGATTTTTTATTCCTATTTTTAATAATATTGATAAAGATAATATTAAAGTAGATAGGTATAGTAAAGTTGAGTTTTTAGAGTTTTCTGATTTTTATGATGAAAAATATTTTTACTCCTTTGAAGTTACTCCTAAGTATATGAAAAAATGGAGAGAGGAAGGTTGTCCTAATATATTCAAAATTCAAATAGATAAAGATTCTATGGAAATTAAGAAGGAAATAATATTTAAAAAGATAAGCAGAATTTAAAGGAAGCTAGTATAGCTTCTTTTTTTATGTTAAAATTAAAAAAAATAGTTTTTATGCAAACTATTTTTGCTGAAAGTATTGATAAGATAGTCTAATTATAATAATATATATTTCTAGAGAAAAATTATTAGTTGGAGGTTGTTATGAAAAAGTATGTAAATTTATCAATTTTTTATTTAGTATTAGGATTAGTATTTGGGGTATTTTTTAGAGAGTTTACTAAACTTAATGGTTTTATAGGTATAACGACGTTAAGTGCATTACATGGACATGCATTAATATTAGGATTTATATTCTTTTTAATAGTCCTTATATTAGATAAGTTATTTGAAATATCAAAAGCTAAAGCATATAAAGGATGGTTAATAGCTTATAATGTTTCATTAGTATTTATGTTAATAACATTATTAGTTAGAGGTATTTTACAGGTTAATGGAAGTGATTTTGCTGGATTAAGTCATATTGCAGGATTAGCTCATACTATGTTAGGATTATCATTTATTTGGTTTGCAACTATATTATATAAAAAGGTAAAATAAAGATAAGCTGTGGCATTTGCCACAGCTTATTTTTTAATCATCAATATCTGTAGATTTAGGCAGTGTGAATTTAAATAGTACACCATTAGAAGTGTTAGATATTGAATAAATGCTATTGTGAATATCAAGTATTCTTTTAACTATAGATAGGCCTAATCCATAGCTTTTTTTTGTTCTATCACCAGATTTATCTAGTCTATAAAATTTTGCAAATATATTTTCTAATTCTTTTTCAGGTATATTTACTCCTGTATTTTCTATGTTTATTGTAAAATTATCATTTTCTTCTAATACAGAAATATTTATATTACTTCCTTCGGGAGAGTACTTTATTCCATTTGTAATTATATTTTGTATGACTTGCTCAATTTTTAGTATATCTCCAGTTACATAAGCATATGGTGGAATTGTTATAAAGTTAGCAGTTATTTTTTTATTACTTAGTTCTAAGGAGAATTTTTTAATCATTCCTTGTAGTAATCTTACAATATTAAAATCTTCTAAGGTTAATGTTGCATTATCAGTTTCCAGTCTAGAAAGATCTAACATACTGTTTAATAAAGAATTCATTTTATTAGCTTCATCAATTATAGTTTCTAAATATATTTTTCTATCTTCTCCAGTTACGATATCATCCTTTAATCCTTCTGCATATCCACTTATTATTCCTATTGGAGTTTTCAAGTCATGACTAACGCTAGTAACGAAATCTTTTCTCATATTTTCAAGATTACGTTCTCGTTCTATTTCATTTTCAAGTTTTAAGTTTTTATCTTTTAAGTCATCTAAGGCATTTTCAAGATTACTTGAAAGAAAGTTTAATGTTTTAGCTAAACTACCAATTTCATCTTGTGAGGTTACATCACATTTTGCATTAAAGTCTAGGTTAGACATCTTTGTGGCAACTCTATTAATTTTTATTAAAGGCTTACTGATTAATTTAGCGTATATATTTGAAAGAATTATAGCAACAAATAATATACAAATTAATAGATAAAAATAAAAGCTTTTAATAACAGAAGCAGCTTCTTGGATTGGTTGTATTGATGAAACCGAAATTATAATGGAATCATTAAAATTTTGAAGTGACATAGGAGAAACAACTCCTATTTTTTTATTATCGCTACTTTTATCAGTAAAAATTGTCCATTCAACGGTATCATGAGTTAAAACCCTATCAATGAGTTCACGATTTGATAGTAAGTCTGCACAAAAAGCTGTTAAAGCTGTAGAATCATCCATACCACCTTCGTAGTTTGTTAAATATTTAAGATTACCATCAAGGGAGAAGATAGCCATTTTGGAGTTGTTAGATTCTTCGTAAGAGCTTAGAGCATTATAAAGAGTATTTTTATTAACTAATTGATATGAGTACATAGTTCTAAAAGTATTAACTTCATTTTTTAAATCTTTAACTTTTTTCTCAAGATAAAAATCTTCAAAGAAAAGCAATTGAACTACCATGTTAATAATAAACACTGATAAAATTAAACTAAAAGTTATTGTAAATAATTTTTTTGAGATGCTCTTATTCATGATTTACCTCAAATTTATAGCCACTACCTCTTACAGTAATTATGTAGTTTGCTTTAGAACCTAACTTTTCTCTTAAACGCTTTACGTTAGTATCAACAGTTCGAAGATCGCCATAATAATCTATTCCCCAGACGTTATCTAATATTGTATCCCTAGTTAATGATATTCCTATGTTATCTGTTAGATAAACTAATAGTTCAAATTCTTTAGGTGATAGATTTAAGGTTGTACCATCTACTTTAACTTCATGAGCAAGTTTGTTTATACTTAATCCATTGAAATCTTTAGCTGATGAAAAAGAAGTGCCTCCATCAGAAGTTCTTTTAAGTAAAGCCTTAACTTTAGCTATTAAAACTTTTGGTGAGAAAGGCTTAGTTATATAATCATCTGCTCCAAGTTCATATCCAAAAAGCTTATCTTCTTCTTGAGATTTAGCAGTTAATAAAATTATTGGTACATTAGAAACATTACGAATAGTTTCTAATACAGTAATTCCATCAACTCTAGGCATCATTATGTCTAATAAAATTAAATCTATGTTGTTGTTTTGAAAGGTATTAATCCCTTCGTCACCATCAGCAGCTTCAATTACATTAAATCCATCTTTTTTTAAATAGTCTCTAAGTAAAATTCTAATTCGTATTTCATCTTCTATAATTAAAATATTTCTTTCCATATATACTCCTTGTAAAGTTTTTTATTAAATATAATTATAGACTAAAGTAATATAATTATAAATAGGGTTAATCATATTTCTTAACCCTTATATATCAAGGCCTTTATGGCCAAGATTTTTTATATCACTCAAATTTTTCAGTATCATTTTTGCTCCTTTGGATAAAACTAATAGCATATAC
>NZ_JACOOP010000075.1:0-10389 GCF_014287725.1 Clostridium sp. NSJ-49
AATGCGAATCCTATTTGTTGCATAGGAATCACATTTTTTGTGAAGTTTTTCATATTATTACTATGCTCAAAAAAGGAAGTTCAAATTCGAACTTCCTTTTCTTTATCGGCAAATATCAAATTTTTTTGATACAGCCCCTTAATTTCTGCAACTATTATCATAAATGTTTCAGAAACTATAGCTTTAATTTTTACTATTGTCCTTCACATATCTTCTTATAATTTTCTCCCCATTCTACCATAGAATCTAGAATCGGCTTCAAACTATAACCTGTTTCTGTTAAAGTATATTCTACCCTTGGAGGAACTTCAGCATAAACCTTTCTCGTAAGTAGTCCACTGTTTTCCATAGCTCTCAAATTTGAAGTAAGAACTTTTTGAGTTATAGTTCCAAGAGACTTTTTTAATTCCCCAAATCTCTTAGTTCCTGCTAATAAATCGCGAATTATTAATACCTTCCAACGGTCACCAATAAGGCTTAAAGTTACTTCAACTGGACATGGAGGTAAATTTTTATTCATGCTAAAACCCCATCCTTTCACATTAGTATCATAAAGGATACTATAGCACTTTAAAGTGCTTACTATACAATTGATATCATTAGAACTATTATAATCTTGTCAAAAAAAATTTTCAATAAATCAAAAATAAGGGGGCATTCACAATGAATGAAGTAATAAAATTTTTAAATGATAATCCAGTTCAATATTTTTCAACAGTAGGTTTAGATGGCAGACCTAAAGTTCGTCCATTCCAATTCATGCTTGAAAAAGAAGGTAAATTATATTTCTGCACAAATAATGAAAAAGACGTTTATTCTCAAATTCAAAATAATCCTTACGTAGAAATATGTACATCTACTCCAAATTTTGCTTGGATTAGATTAAGTGGTAAGGCTAAATTTACTAAGGATTTAGATATAAAAAAATCTATAATAGAGCATAATCCACTTGTTAAGTCTCTATATCAAAATTCTGAAAATCCAATTTTTGAAGCATTCTACCTTGAAGATGCCAAAGCAACCATTGCAGATTTTAGTGGAAATCCACCTGTAACATATATTCTTTAATATATCTCAATTATTAAGTTAATATTGATATCTACATTGTATACAAATTATAGCTAGGAGAATTAAAATGAGAAAAGAAGAAATACAAAAAGAAATTCTATTCAAAATTTCACAATATGCAAAATCTGTAGATGAAACTGACTTAAATTTAGCATCAAAGGTATGGATGGATTCTGATGAATCTACTTTTATTCATCCTAGAGACCATGAACATGGTTTTGAACAAATAAAAGAAAATTTTTATATTAAAACAATGAGGAATAATTTTTCTAAGAGAAACCTTAATATTTTCGATGTAAATATGCAAATTTTTAAAGACACTGTTATAGCAGAATTTTATTGGCATTTTGTTGCCCAATTTAAAAACACTAAAGAATCTCATGAAACTAAAGGTAGAGAAACACAAGTTTATATCAAAACGGAAGATAATAAATGGAGATTATTTCATGTTCATTATTCAAATATGCCAGTAACAGGAGAAAAAGAGGGATTTTAAAATATCTAGTTTAACATATTAATAATTAATAACTTATATTTTAATTATTTCACTTGTGTTATCATAAAGGTATATAGTTTTTTAAAGGAGTTGTTATTATGATTAAGCACATAATTTTATGGAATTTAAAAGAAGAACATGATAATCTTGAAACTAAACTAAAAATAAAAACTGGATTAGAAGCTTTAATTTCAAAGATTCCTGGAATAGTGGAAATAAAAGTAAACATTGAACCTATCGCAGGCAGTAATGCATCTTTAATGTTAGATAGTACCTTTGAAAATTTAGAAGCTCTTGAGGTATATCAAAAGCACGAAGAACATATTAAAGTTGCTACTTTTGTAAGAAGTGTTGTATCAAATAGAGTATGTATGGACTATGAAATTAAATAAAAAGGAAGTTGTATAAAACAACTTCCTTTTTTATATCAAACTATTTCCTACAAATTAGGTTATAGTGACGAGGCTAAATGAACTTCCTCTTAAGCTTCAATTTTCTTTTTTAATACTGCAAGTACTATCATACCTACTACTGAACCTATAGCTATTGCTGCTAAGTACATAAGTGGGTTTGAAACTATTGGAGTTACGAATACACCACCGTGAGGTGCTCTTAATCCACATCCAAATGCCATTGATAATGCACCAGCTGTAGCTGAACCTATTACACATGCAGGTATAACCTTTAATGGATCTGCTGCTGCGAATGGAATAGCTCCTTCTGTTATGAATGATAATCCCATTACATAGTTAGTTAATCCTGATTGTCTTTCTCTTGCTGTGAACTTATTCTTGAAGAATGTTGTACATAAAGCTATTGCAAGAGGAGGTACCATACCACCAGCCATAACAGCTGCCATTATATCAAATTGTCCTGTAGCTAATGATGCTGTTCCGAATACGTAAGCTGCCTTGTTGAAAGGACCACCCATATCGATTGCCATCATTCCACCTAATACTGCACCAAGTAATACCTTACTGCTTGAACCCATGCTATTTAATAGGTTAGTAATACCATTATTTAAAGCTCCTACTGGAGGGTTAATTATAAATACAATTATCGCACCAATTAGTAATATTCCTAAGAATGGATATAGTAAAACTGGTTTTAAACCTTCTAAGCTTTGTGGTAATTTACTGAATAATTTCTTTAAGCCAAGCATTAAGTAACCAGCTATAAAACCTGCTGCTAATGCTCCAAGGAATCCTGAACCACCTTCGTTAGCAAGCATACCACCAACGAAACCAACTGCTAAAGCTGGTCTATCACCAATACTCATAGCAATATATCCTGCAAGAACTGGTAACATAAATCCAAAGGCAGCTCCACCTGTTGTCTTTAAGAATGCTGCAAATGGTGTATTCATACCGAAGTTTGCTGGGTCTATTGAGTAATCATCAAATAAAAATGCTAAAGCTATTAATATACCTCCACCTATTACGAATGGTAACATGTGAGAAACACCGTTCATTAAGTGTTTGTATATTTGTCTTCCAATACTTTCTTTTTCTCCTGAATCAGCAGACTCATCGCTTCCACCTGCGTGATGGTATACAGGAGCATTTCCGCTTGTAGCTTTATTTAATAATTCTTCTGCTTTGTGTATTCCGTTAGCAACCTTAGTTTGAATAACTCTCTTACCTTCGAATCTAGCCATATCAACTTTCTTATCAGCTGCAACTATTATGCATTCAGCATTTTCTATTTCTTCTTTAGTTAAAACGTTCTTAGCTCCACCTGAACCGTTAGTTTCAACCTTTATAGATATTCCCATATCTTTTGCTTTATTTTCTAAGCTTTCAGCAGCCATGAATGTGTGAGCTATACCTGTTGGACAAGCTGTTACTGCTAAAACTCTGTATCCTGTCTTATTAGCTTTTGCTTCTTCTTCTTTTTTGTTTTCAGCTTCTAGCTTATCATTTTCTTTTGAATCTATAAGATTTAAGAATTCATCAACTGATTTAGCGTTAACTAACATATCCTTAAATTCAGGATCCATTAACATCATTGATAATCTAGCAAGTACATCTAAGTGAAGGTTGTTTTCACCTTCTGGTGCTGCTATTAAGAAGAATAGCTTTGCTGGTTCTCCATCTAGTGAATCATAATCAATCCCATCAGTTAATATCATTGCAGCAAGACCTGGTTCTTTAACTGCAGTAGTCTTAGCATGAGGTATAGCTATGTTATCACCTATACCAGTAGTACTTAAGCTTTCTCTAGCAAGTACTGCTTTTTTATATTCTTCTTTATCACTTAATCTACCAGTAGCATCCATTAAGTCTACTAGCTTGTTTATTGCTTCTTCCTTAGTTTTAACTTCAGGATTGATAGCAATACCGTTTTTCTTTAATAAATCAGTTATTTTCATTTTTGCTTCCTCCCCTATTATTTTAATTGTGCTAATAATTCTTCTACTTTATCTTTAGTTGCTAATCCTTCTGAGAATGCTGATGCACTTCCTGTAGCAACTCCCATTTTAAATCCGTCTTCTAATTTTTCATTTTTAATATAACCAGCTATAAATCCAGCTACCATTGAGTCTCCAGCTCCAACTGAGTTTTTAAGAACTCCCCTTGGAACCTTGCTGTAAATAGCTTCTCCATTAGACTTAATTAATATTGCTCCATCTCCAGCCATTGATATAAGAACATTTTCTGCTCCCATTTCTTGAAGTTTCTTTCCGTAAGCAATAATATCATCTTGTCCATTAAGCTTTACATTAAAAAGTTCAGCTAATTCATGATGATTTGGCTTTATTAAGAATGGTTTATACTTTAATACCTTAAGTAATGATTCACCTGTTGTATCAACTATAAACTTAATTCCTCTGTTACCGAAGTGGTCCATAATTCTTTCATATATATCTACAGGTAAAGTCTTTGGAATACTTCCTGCAAGAACTAAGATATCTCCACTTTGTAACTTTTCTAATTTTGAGTAAAGTTCTTCTAATGCCTCTTCAGAAATATCTGGTCCTCCACCATTTATTTCACTTTCAACATCAGCCTTCATCTTTACATTAATTCTAGACATACCACTCTTTAACTTAACAAAGTCAGTAGAGCATCCAAACTCTTTTACTCTTCTTTCGATTTCATCACCAGTAAAACCAGCTATAAAACCAAGAGCTTTATTATCTACTCCTAAGTTGTTTAAAACTATAGAAACGTTTATTCCCTTACCACCAGCATAAACATCTTCTCTAGTAGTTCTATTTACATGCCCTAGATTAAACTCATTCATCTTAACAATGTAATCTAAAGCAGGATTAAAAGTAATTGTATAAATCATTACTCATCCACCTCCACAATCTTTGTAACCTTCTTAAATCTAATATCTTCTAATTTTGTTGTAATAATACTAGTATTGCTTATTTCGCCAAAAGTTATTGAACTTACTTCATTAAATTTTGAGTTATCCGCTAGCACAAATGATAACTTACTCTTCTTTAATGCTTCTTCTTTAACCATGGCTTCTCTAATATCAGGTGTTGTAAAGCCTCTTTCAATGTCTATGCCATTTGCTCCAAAAAAACCTTTAGTAAAATTATACTTTCTTAAAGAATTAATAGCCTCAATGCCAATTATTGCTTCAGTAGTTAGTTTTAACTCCCCACCAAGAATATATGTAGTAAGATTTTTATGGATAAGCTTTTTAGCATGTCCTATCCCGTTAGTTACAAAAGTTGCTCCCTTTGCCTCTATAAAATCTATCATAAGTTCAGTAGTTGTTCCTGAATCAATATATATAAGGTCGTCATTCTTTATTAGGCTTGCTGCATATTTTGCAATTGCAATCTTCTCTTCTTTATTAATGCCTTGTCTTACCTCAACTTCAAATTCAGTAGTGTTAATAAGCTTACTATTTAATGAAGTAGCTCCACCATGAACTTTCTTAAGAAGTCCTGCTTTATCAAGATAATTTAAATCTCTCCTTATAGTTGACTCAGATGCATCAAGCAGATTGATTAAATCGCTCAAATATACAACTGATTCCTTTTCTAATTTTTCTAATATCAATGCATGTCTTTCTTGAGTTAACATTTACATCCCTTCCTTAACTGAATCTCCAAATCTCCGATTTGGTCAGATGAAGTTAAGTGAAAGTCCAAATCTTTGATTTGGCTACTTAAACTTACACTATGAGTGTACTCATTCGACTTTAGGAGAAGGAGTTTCCTTGTAATTTATAATACTATTTAAAAATTCATCAGTCAATCACTTTCAGTCATTTTCATTCATTTACAGTCATTTTCATTCATTTACATTCACCTTTAAAACCAATTGCTGCTTTACATTACATATTTTATAATACAATCCCTTAATATTCCATCAAAAATAATATAAATCCTTCATATTCCACCAAAATAAAGTATTCAACTTTACTACTTACATTCATTTTCTTTTTTGTGTTACTAAACTGTAACCCTTTTGTAACAAACTAAAAAATATATATTCTATAATAAATCTGAAATTTATTTATATGAGGAAAAAATAATGGGAAGAAAAATATTAAGTATATTAACTTTAATAGCAGCTTTTTATCTTATGGCTACCTTTATTACAGGTATGCTTAGTGGTGTTTTTAAAGATAAAAGCTCTTATGGCAAAGATTATCTTATACAACTAGAAAATAAATCTTTAGATGAAGTGGAAGATAAAATAGAGTCATATCGAAATGAAATCTTAGCTGCTTCTAATACTAAAGAAAATGAAAGTACTGATATAGGTGATATTAATTACGCTAAATACTATGAAAATACTGTTTTCATGGGTGATTCGATAACTGAAGCATTGTCTGAATTTGCTCTGCTAGATGACTATAATGTAATTTGTAATAAAGGTGATACTGTAGTAAAAGCTATGCAAAATATAGAAAAGCTTCAAGGAATTAATCCTAAAAACTTAGTTTTATTATATGGGATGAATGATGTTATTGAATTTGATAGCAATCTTTCTGGACAAGACTCTAATACTTTTAAAGAAAAGTATATTGAACTTATTAATTCAATAAAGGAAGTACTACCAAGAACAAACATTTATTTAGTTTCTCCATTATCTGTAATGGCTAATGCAGTAGATACAAATTATAGATTAACTAATGAGAATTTAAATGAATTCAGATTGAAAGTTAGTGAAGTTGCTAATGCTACAGGATGCACTTATATAGATTTAGCCAGCATGGTAGAGGGAAAAGATTATCTACATGAGCAAGATGGAATTCACTATAAATATGACTTTTATCAGATATGGCTAAATTATCTTACTAATTATATAAAGTAGAACATAAACTTGCTATATAACAAAATTTCTTAGGTATACCCTTCTTGTTATATGGCTTTAAACTTTCACAAGATAAATATAATTGTTATACCTATTATAGTTATATATTAAATTTAAATTGAGGACTACATATTATGCATAAACATAAAAAAATAAATTTACATAAACGAAATAAATACAGAAATTATTATTTAATTGAAATTGCCATAATTATTGCTTTATTTATAGGTTTATACCCTATGTTAGGTGTTAAAACCGCTGATATGGCTAAGATTAAAAGCGATTTAGAGAAAACTATAAACCTAGATTGTGTAAATGTTGGAGATGAAAAAACCTTAAAAAATCTTTATTATATCAATAAAAATGATATTGAAGACTTCATATCTTATGCGCCTAAAAGCAATATGGAAGTTGAAGAAATATTGGTCTTAAAAACTAAGGAAGGTACTGATATATCTGAAATAAAATCAAAAATTAATAAAAGACTAGAGAAGCAAGGAGAAAGCTTTAAAAACTATAGGCCCGAAAAATATAATATTATTGAAAATGCTGTTTTAGAAGAAGAAGGACAATATTTGATTTTTATTGTGTCCGAAAATGCTTCAGCTATAAAGAAAATAATTAAAGATAACTTTAAATAAAGAAATAATTGGAGTGAGTTACTATGGTTTTTAGTAGTTTAATTTTTATATTTATATTTTTACCATTAGTTTTGGTAAGTTATTATATTGCACCTAAAAGATTAAGAAATACTATTATACTTTTAGCTAGTTTAATATTCTATGCCTGGGGAGAGCCTGTATATATACTACTTATTATGGTATCAATCTTGATAAATTATATTGGAGCCTTATTAATTGGAAAATATATCAGTGACAAGGAGAAGTCTAAATTCATTTTTATAACTTTACTGCTTATAGATATAAGTATACTCTTCTTCTTTAAATATTATGGATTTGCTATAGAAAGCTTAGGTTCTATTTTGGGCTTAAACCTACAAATTAAAAATATTGCTCTTCCCCTTGGAATATCATTTTATACATTCCAACAAGTATCTTATATAGCTGACGTTTATATGCAAAAGACAAAACCTCAAAGAAACTTAATAGACTTTGCAGCCTATATTACAATGTTTCCACAGCTTATTGCAGGACCAATTGTCAAATATAATGATGTATATAAGCAGCTTGATAATAGAAAAGAAAGTATAAATAAGTTTGGAGAAGGAGTTCAAAGATTTATTGTTGGGTTAGGTAAAAAAGTAATACTTGCAAATAATATAGGACTAATTTGGTCACAAGTTAAGGAGATTCCCTTAAATGATTTATCTGTTGTCTTATCTTGGATAGGTATAATTGCTTTTACCCTTCAAATATACTTTGACTTTAGTGGGTATTCAGATATGGCAATAGGTCTTGCTAAAATGTTTGGCTTTGATTTTCTAGAAAACTTTGATTATCCATATATCTCAAAAAGTATAACTGAATTTTGGAGACGCTGGCATATGTCCTTAGGTGGATGGTTCAGAGAATATATTTATATCCCATTAGGTGGAAATAAAAAAGGTGCCCTTATTCAAGTTAGAAATTTATTTATTGTATGGTTTGCAACAGGATTATGGCATGGGGCAAGCGTTAATTTTATAGTATGGGGATTATATTTCGGAACAATTTTGTTTATAGAAAAGCTATACTTAAAGAATTTATTAAAAAGAATCCCTTCTATATTTTCACATATATATACTTTACTAATTGTAATTATAGGATGGGTTATTTTTGATATGAATACACTTCCATCTGCAATTCATTATATTAAAATAATGTTTGGTTTTGGTAACAACATATTTATTGATACAATGGCTAAATACATATTAAGTAATAATTTTATTATTCTAACTTTAGGATTAATCTGTAGTACAAAATTAATCCGCAATTATATTAATAAAATTAAATATACCTTAAAAGAAAAGGATGTATTTTTAATAGCATCAATGAATTTAATAATTCTAATAATCTCTACTGCATATTTAGTAGGGGCAAGCTATAATCCTTTCTTATATTTTAGGTTCTAAAAAGAAGGTGTTTTTATGGAAAATCAAAAAATTGACTATAAACTAAAAGTAAAAGAAAAAAAGAAAAGAAAAGTAAAGCGTAATAACAGAGCACTAAATATACTTACTTCTTTAATGTTCATAGGTTTTATTTCTATTGTAATTATTTTTAATATCCTTAAAGTAGATGAAACCTTCTCTGAAGAAGAAAATAGAACCCTTGCTACAATGCCTAAATTTACAATAAAAAGCTTCTTAAGTGGTGATTTCACAAAAGAATATACAAACTATGTAGAAGATAATTTTGCTGGAAAGAAAGGCTTTGTCAGCATTAAGTCTAATTTAGAAAAACTAGAAGGTAAAGATGAAAGTAACTCTATTTTTATTGGTAAGTATGGACAGCTATTTGAAAAATTTATAGAGGCATCACAGGAAGAAACTGATGCCAAAATAGCTGCAATAAACTCCTTTTATGAAAGATATAGCAATTTGAATATGAGCTTTATTCTGACACCTACAGCAACTAAAGTTCTTGAAGAAAAACTACCTAAATATGCTCCTAATGATGATGAGCTAGATTATATAAATAAGGTTTTTCTGGATTAAATGATAATATTATTACCATAAACCCATATGAAGCTTTAAATCAAAATAAAGATGACTACCTCTTCTATAAAACAGATCATCACTGGACAAGTAAAGGAGCATATATCGCTTACACAGTAATGTGTGAAAAATTAGGCTTAACACCAAAGTCTATTGATGATTTTGATATTGTTAATGTTACTAATTCATTTTATGCTAGCCTATCCTCTAAAATAGGTACAAAAGGCAAAGTGTCAGATAGTATTGATGTATATATTCCTAAAGAATCTGATTTTGTTGTTAATTATGTAAGTGAACAAATCAAAAGTACAAGCCTCTTTGATAGTGAATACTTAGATAAAAAAGATAAGTATTGTGTGTTTAGTGGTGGAAATCATGCATTAATAAATATAAAAACCTTAGGTGATCCAAATAAGAAATTGTTAATCATTAAAGATTCCTATGCAAATTGCTTTCTACCTTTTTTAACATCTCACTACGGAGAAATTAATGTAGTTGATTTAAGATATTATTATGATGACTTAGACAAATTAATTGAAAATAAAGAAATAACAGATGTCTTGTTCTTATATAATTCTAATACATTTAATAGTGATGATTCTATATTAAATATTGAAAATTAAATTATTCCATTACTTAAAAAACTTTAACATTGGGAAACCTTTGTTAAAGTTTTTTCTTATAAGTACATAAAATCTTTTCCTAAAATATATACTAACAATATCTACTGTTAGTTTGAACGAGCTCTCACTTTTAAATCTTTATGAATCTGTTAAGTTGATATGAAAAAATAGCTTGATTTTTCATAGAATTGCTCGCTCTTTGAAAATTATATAAGTTTGAATTTTTTATTGTATGGTAAACAAACCTACAATAAAATTGAT
>NZ_JACOOP010000076.1:0-10223 GCF_014287725.1 Clostridium sp. NSJ-49
GCTAGCTTCACCCCGAAGGGATCAACTCGCTCGACTTGCATGTGTTAGGCATGCCGCCAGCGTTCGTCCTGAGCCAGGATCAAACTCTCAATAAAAAGTTTAATCTGTTGCTCAAATTACTTTGAGTTTATAAATGTAACAACGCTACTGCGTTGTAAGTTCGATTTTCTAAATTAAAATTTAGAATCTCACTTAAAAACTCTCAAAAGAATTGCTGGATTTATTTTAACTATATTCTGTTCAATTTTCAAAGACCATATTTTGTTATCGCTTCAAGCGACTTTCTTATCTTATCACTTACTCAACTTTATGTCAATAACTTTTTTCAAAGTTTTTTAACTTAGTTTCGTTAGCAACGAGACTTATCTTATCACCTATCAAAACAACTGTCAAACACTTTTTTATCTTGTGTTTTTGTTGTTTCGCATCAGCGACGAGATTTATCTTAACATCTTCTCTTTCCACTAACTACTAATCTTTCTATTGCTTTTAAGTATTAAACTTACTTTACTCATTTTTCCTCTATTTTTCTATTATTTAATACTATTGATACACTAGGTACTGTGGTATATTACTACTAATATACTTATCCACTATTCACACATTATCCACAATATATGTTGATTACATTAATATATTTATTAACATAATTAACATTATCCACACACTATAATAATTAACTATCCAAATTTCTATGAGAAAAATGGATAGCTAATTTTTTTATATTATTAAACCTTACTAACTTAGAATATTCTCTTTTTAGGAATTGTAACTGGATTATCTTCTAATCCTTTTAATTCTTCTCCTTTTTTAATTACCACACCTTTATCTGTGATAACTCTATTCATTTTAACTCCATCTTCAATCATTCCATTTTGTAAGATAACACAGTTTTCTAAAACACTGTCTTTACCTATAAATACTTTTCTACCAATTACACAATTTCTTACTGTTCCTTCAATATAAGATCCATTAGCTATTATAGAATTTACTACTGAACTATTTTCTGTATATTGAGTTGGACATTCATCTTTAGGCTTTGTATATATAGGTGAATTACTATAAAATAACTCTTTACTTACCTTTTCTTTTAGAAAATCCATATTTGCATCATAATATGCTTTAATTGAATTTATACATGCTAGGTATCCTTTGAATTCATATCCTCTAACTTTTAAATCCTTTAAATTATCACCAATAAATTGTTTTACCTTTTTATACATTCCACTTTTAATTGACTTATATATTATATCTATAAATAAACTCTTCTTCATTATATACATTTCCATATTTATATTTGAGTTACTTCTATAAGATATATTTTCACCTATACTGATAACATTTGAATTATCATCTAAATTTAAAACTTCACAGTCTGTAAAATTCTCCTTACAGTCCTTAACGTTCTTATATACTATAGTGATATCATTACCTTGCTCTCTATGATAATTTAAAACTTCATTATAATCTATATTACATATCATATATGAAGAACTAATTAAAACATAATCTCTTCTGCTATATTCTAAAAAGTCAATATTCTCCCAAAAATTATGGATATCATCATGCGATGGATCTAAATCTGCAAAATTAAATACCCTAAGTCCATCATTTTTACGATGTAAATCCCATGGTCTTCCATTAGTTAAATGATCCATTAATGATCTTGATTTATTCTTAGTGAATATACCTATATTTTCAACTCCTGAATTTGTCATATTAGATAATACAAAATCTATAACTCTATATCTTCCTGCTATAGGTAATGATGCTAAACTTCTATGTCTAGTTAATTCATTAATTCTTTGTTCATTCTCATCTAAATTAATAATTCCTATACAATTATTCATATTCCTCTTCCCCCTATTAATACCCTTATGCTTCTATAGCATCTAAAACACTGCTACTTTTTATTTCTTCTTTTGCTGCGATAACAGCTATATTATTTCCATTTCCTATTTTACAGCTTCTTCTTACTATAGCTTCTGCTCCAACAATAGCTTTTTCAATAACTACATTTTCACCTATCTTAGCTCCTGGCATTATTACAGAATCTCTTATGATAGTATTCTTTCCTACAGAAACACCTTCAAATAGTACTGAATTTTCAACAGTACCTTCTACCCTACATCCTTCTACTACTAAAGCATTTTTAACTACAGCATTTTTACCAATATACTGAGCTGGTCTTACAGGGCTCACTGAATAAATCTTCCATTCATCATCGTATAAAGTTAGTCCATTTTCTCTTCTCAATAAATCCATATTTGCTTCCCAAAGACTGCTTATTGTACCAACATCCTTCCAGTATCCTTCAAATGGGTAAGCAAATAACCTATTTCCTTGTGAAAGCATTTTAGGAATTATGTTTTTACCAAAATCATTGCTAGATTCTTTATCTTTTTCATCTTCCTTTAAAGCTTGTCTTAATAATTTCCAATTAAATATATAAACTCCCATAGAAGCCATTTGACTTTTTGGTTTTGCTGGTTTTTCTTCGAATTCATATATAGATAAATCGTCATTAGTATTCATTATTCCAAATCTACTAGCCTCTTCAAGTGGAACTTCTATTACAGCTATTGTCGCTTCAGCATTTTTTTCTTTGTGGAACTGTAACATCTTGTCATAATTCATCTTATATATATGATCTCCTGATAAAACTAACACGTATTCTGGATCATGATTATCTATGAATTCTATATTTTGGTAAATTGCATTTGCAGTTCCTTTATACCAATTTCCACCTTTTTCTTCTTGATAAGGTGGTAATATTCTAACTCCACCATCTCTTCTATCAAGGTCCCATGGACTACCTATTCCTATATGTGAATTTAACTCTAATGGTTTGTATTGTGTTAAAACTCCTACTGTATATATACCTGAATTTGAACAGTTACTAAGTGGAAAATCTATTATTCTATACTTTCCTCCATATGGTACTGCTGGTTTTGCTAATTTCTTTGTTAATACTCCTAATCTTGAACCTTGTCCCCCTGCTAATATCATAGCTACAATTTCCTTCTTACTCACTACCTTACATCTCCTCTCACTTATACCCTCTACCTTTTATCTAAATAAAATTATGTTACCTACATATTTTAAAATTTATATTAACATTACAATCTAATTAACATTATTAGGATTATGTTAAAAGATATTAAATAGTTATTTTCTTAACTCATTTATATAAATTATTCTTATGCCTAATCTTATTTTTTTATTACTTATATAATTTAATTTCTCACAAAAATAACAGCACTTTTATATCTTATTAAAAGTGCTATTACTTTTATGATATATACTCTAACAATTGCGAAATCTTATTCTGAAAATATTTATAATCAAATTTAAGTTACTATAAATTCTTATATAGTACTTTAGAATCCCATATTCCTGTTGCATACTCTTTTATAGTTCTATCAGATGAAAAAATACCTGAATGAGCTATATTAACTCCACAAATTCTTTGCCATCTTTTTGAATCTCTATATATAAGATCTATTTTCTTTTGCGCTTCCAAATATGCATCAAAATCTTTCAGTACAAAAAACTCATCATTATAACTTAATAAATTAGCATATATTTTACTAAATTTATCTTTATCGCTATTATATCTACCACTTACTAAATCATTTATTACTGCTTTTACTCTTGGATTATTATTATATATATCCCAAGCAGAATAACCTCCATTTTTGTGGTAATTTAAAACCTCATCGGCATTTAATCCAAATATAACTATATTATCTTCCCCAACTTCATCTTTTATTTCTATATTTGCTCCATCTAAAGTTGCTATTGTTACTGCTCCATTCATCATAAATTTCATATTAGATGTTCCAGAAGCTTCTTTTGTAGTTGTAGATATCTGCTCACTCAAATCTGCTGCTGGTATTATTTTTTCTGCTAAAGATACTCTATAGTTCTCCATCATAACTACTTTAAGCTTGTCATTAACTCTAGGATCATTATTTACTTTTTCTGCTATACTACAGATTAATTCTATTGTATTTTTAGCAAGATAATATCCTGGTGCAGCTTTTCCTGCAAATATAATAGTTCTTGGTACAATATCTAAGTTTGGATTTTCTAATAACTGATTATATAAATCCATTATTCTTAAACAATTTAAAGTTTGCCTCTTATATCCATGAATTCTTTTAACTTGTACATCAAAAATAGAATTTATATCTACCTTAATTCCTTCTGTCTTATAAATTTCCTCTGCTAATTTAATCTTATTATTTTGTTTTATTTCCTTTAATCGAGATAATACATTTACATCATCAAGATGATTTTTAAATTTATCTAAATCCATAGGGTGGCGTATAAAACTATCTCCTATAGTTTCTTTTAAAAGATTAGTTAATTCTGGATTACATTTTAATAACCATCTTCTATGGGTTATCCCATTAGTCTTATTGTTAAATTTAGATGGATAAAGATAATAAAAATCAGCCATCTCTCTTTTCTTTAAAATTTCAGTATGAAGTTTTGCAACTCCATTTACACTATGGCTTCCCACTATAGCCAAATTAGCCATTTTTACATATCCATCAGATATTATAGCCATTCTAGATATCTTATCCCATTGACCTGTATACTTATTCCATAGCTCTTGACAATAACGTTCATTTATCTCATCCACTATCATATAAATTCTTGGTAAAAGACTTTTAAACATATCTGTTGGCCATTTTTCTAAAGCCTCTGCCAATATTGTATGATTAGTGTAAGAAATTGTATTTTGTGTTATTCTCCAAGCCTCTTCCCAAGATAATTCCTCTTGGTCTACTAATATTCTCATAAGCTCAGGTATTGCTAATGTAGGATGCGTATCATTTATATGAATAGCTATTTTTTCATCTAACTCTTTAATATTTCCTCCACATTTCTTGAAGTGTCTAATTATACTTTGTATTCCTGCTGAAACAAAAAAGTATTGTTGCTTTAATCTAAGCATCTTTCCTTCATAAAAAGAATCATCAGGATACAATACTAGTGAAATTGATTCTACAGAATTCTTATAAGCCATTGCTTTTAAGAACTCTCCTCTACTAAAAGAAGAAAAATCAAATTCATTTGACACTGGTTCTGCACTCCATAACCTTAATGTATTTACTATATCATTTTCATATCCAACTATAGGAGTATCATAAGGAACTGCTAATACCGGTTCATAATTTACATGAATAAAACTTAGTTTTCCATTCACATTTTCAACCTTTACAGAACCACCAAATTTAACAATCTCAGATTTATCAGCCTTTTTAGTTTCCCATACATTTCCGCCTCTTAGCCAGTTATCAGAGACTTCTACTTGTTGACCATCTACTATTTTCTGCTCAAAGAACCCATACTTATATCTAATTCCACACCCTTGACCTGCTATTTTAAGAGATGCCATAGAATCTAAAAAACAAGCTGCTAGTCTTCCAAGACCGCCATTACCAAGCCCTTGATCTTGTTCTAAATCTTCAATCTCATCTAAATCTATTCCCATCTCTCCTAATGCTTCTTTACACATATCTCTGATTCCTAGATTCAAAAGACAATTTCCCAATAATCTCCCTAATAAGAATTCCATCGAAAAATAGTATACTTGCTTATCTCCTGTTTTTTTATACATTTTATTAGTTTCTATCCACATGTTCGCTACATAATCTTTTACAAGTGCACCTAAAGCTTCATACTTTTGTTGATTGGTTCCTTCACTTAATTCTTTTCCATGTAGTTTAATAAACTTATTTTCATAATCTTTTTTAAAGGTATCCTTATCAATAGATAACATATATCTACCTCCTAAACAGGGGATTTCTAAATTAGCAACTAGTTAATAACTCTTCATATAACTTCTTATACTCTTGAGCTGATTTTTCCCAACTATTATCTGACTCCATAGCTTGTCTTACTATACCTTTCCAATGTTCCTTATCTTTATATAAAGCTAATGCATATTCCGTTATTGACATTAGTTCATTGGCATTATAATTCTTAAATCCAAAGCCATTTCCTACTTTGTTATATTGGTTATATGGACGTATAGTATCTTTTAGTCCACCTGTTTCTCTTACTATCGGAATAGTACCATATCTTAAAGCAATTAACTGTCCTAATCCACAAGGTTCGAATAATGATGGCATCAAGAACATATCAGATGCAGCATATATCTTATGAGCTAGTACATTATCAAATTTTATATTTGCTGATATTTTATCTGGATATCTATATTGAAGTTTCTTAAACGTTTCTTCATACAAATAGTCTCCAGTTCCTAGAATTACAACTTGAATGTCATTTTGTAATAATCTATCTATTATATTTATTATTAAATCGCATCCCTTTTGATTAGTTAATCTAGATACTAATCCTATCATTGGAGTATTTTCTTTTTGTGGTAAACCTAATTCCTTTTGTAGTAATATCTTATTTTCTGTCTTGCCTTTTAAATCTTCATAATTAAATTTCCTATATATTAAATTATCTTCTTCAGGATTAAACTCTTCGTAATCTATACCATTTACAATTCCTTTAAGCCTAAAGCTTTTTTCTCTTAACAATCCATCCAAACCTTCACCATACTGTGGAGTTTTTATCTCCTCAGCATAACTATTACTTACAGTTGTGATTATATCACTATAATTTAAAGCTCCTTTCATAAAGCTAGCTCCACCGTGTAACTCTACACTTCCATTTGCCATAGGCATATAATCGTACCCAAAATAATTTGGTAAAATATCTGGTGAAAAAGTTCCCTTAAATAATAAATTATGAATTGAAAAAACTGTTTTCATATTAGAGTAAAATGGATCTTTCCTATACTCTAATTTGTGTAATACAGGTATCATACCGGTTTGCCAGTCGTTACAATTTACAATATCTGGTTGCCAGTCAATTTCCTTTAAAAAGCACAATACAGCTCTATCAAAAAAAGCAAATCTTTCTGCATCATCACCATATCCGTATAATCCATCTCTGTTAAAATAGTATTCATTATCTATGAAATAATAAGTAACAGATTTATGTTCATACTTAAATACTCCACAATATTGATTTCTCCATCCAACAGGAACCATGAACCATTTAATAAATTCAAGTTTTTTAACATAATCACCTTTTATATTTTTATGCTTAGGTAAAACTACTCTTGCATCTACACCTAGATTATGCAAAGATTGTGGTAATGCTCCCATTACATCACCTAATCCTCCTGTTTTAACAAATGGATTTGCTTCAGATGTAACAAATAAAACTTTCATCAAATCCCCTCCATTATTTATGTTTATTAACATTATTTATAGACAAAACAGTTGCAGCCATTGGTGGAACCTTTATCTTAATAGAATAAGGTCTATTATTCATTTCAATTTCCTCAGCCACTAAAATATCTGTCATTATCTGACCTGATCCACCAAACTCTAAACTATCTGTATTAAATACTTCTTTATATTCTCCCTTATAAGGTACACCTAATCTAAAGTCATATCTTACTACTGGAGTAAAATTAAACACAAATATTAATATTTCATTTTCATCTCTTCCTTTACGTATAAAGGAGTATACACTTGAATTATTATTATCTGCATCAATCCATTCAAACCCCTTATAATCATAATCTAGCTCCCATAATGCTTTATTATCTTTATAAAATTTATTAAGAGATTTAAAATACTCCTGTGTTTTTTTATGATTTTCAAATTTATCTATTAAAAACCACTCTAATTCTTCATACTCTCTCCACTCTATAAATTGTCCAAACTCACTTCCCATAAAAAGGAGCTTCTTTCCTGGATGCCCAATCATATAAGCTGCATATAATCTTAATCCTGCAAACTTATTCCAAATATCTCCCCACATCTTATTCACTAAAGAGTATTTTCCATGTACCACTTCATCATGGGATATAGGTAAAATAAAATTTTCATTGTAGTTATACATCATTGAGAAATTTATTTTATTATGATGATATTTTCTATATATAGGATCCATCTCTATATACTTTAATGTATCGTTCATCCATCCCATATTCCATTTAAAATTAAATCCTAAACCACCTTCTTCTACAGGCTTTGATATTTTAGGCCATGATGTTGCTTCTTCAGCTATCATCATTACATTATAAAAATTTTCCCTAATTACTGTATTTAAAGTTTTTATAAATTCAATAGCTTCTAGGTTACCATTTTGACCATATCTATTAGGTCTCCACTCTCCATCATTTCTTCCATAGTTCAAATATAGCATATTAGATACTGCATCTACTCTTAATCCATCTATATGAAATTCTTTTAACCAATATACTGCATTAGATATTAAAAAACTTCTAACTTCAGGCCTACCTAGGTCAAAATTACAAGTTCCCCACCCTTTATTTTCTGCTTTCCACTCTTCTTGATATTCATAAGTAGGTGTGCCATCAAATCTGTATAAGCCGTGAATATCTTTGCAAAAATGACCTGGAACCCAATCTAAAATAACTCCTATTCCAACCTTATGAAGTTCATCTATTAAATATTTCAGATCATTTTCATCGCCGTATCTAGTAGTGGCAGAATAATATCCTGTTATTTGATATCCCCATGATGCATCTAATGGATGCTCCATTAATGGCATCAACTCTACATGTGTGTATGACATTTCTTTTAAATATTTAGGTAACTCTTTAGCAATTTCTCTATATGTTAAAAATTCTCCATTTTTTCTTTTCCAAGATCCTAGATGTATTTCATATATATTTATTGGACTTTCATACATATTATATCTTCTTCTTTTAGCCATCCAACTTCTATCATTCCATTTATATTTATCTTGCTTTTCATTAACTACTATTGAAGCAGTATTAGGTCTAAGCTCAGATTTAAATGCAAATGGATCCGCTTTATAAGTATGATGTCCATACATATTTTCTATTGAATACTTATATAATGTTCCTTCACTCAAATTAGGAATAAATAGAGTCCATATTCCAGCTTCAGTTATCTTGTCCATTTTATACTCATCTCTAATTTCAAAAGATGAAAAATCACCTACTACATAAACACTTTTTGCATTAGGCGCCCAAACTGAGAATCTAACTCCTTTTTTCTTTTTTTCAGTAACTACATGTGATCCCATAAACGCATAACTATTGTAGTTTTTGCCTTCATGAAATAAATATGTGTTAAAATCTGTTATCTCGCATTTCGCTTTTTTACTTGCTACCTTCTTTTCTTTTTTTTCTTCTATTTCTTCTATTACTTCTATACTCTTATTTTTCCAATTCACTTCATCATTAAAAGATTTAGCAATATTATCAGTAGATTCTAGAATATTTTGTCTCATGTTATGCCTCCTTACTACATTTGTTTTATTAATTTTGTCATTTATGGAATAAATTATATTATGCTTATTAATTTTATCATCATAGATAAAATATCATCAACACTTTTCAAACGACATTAAATTCATCAAAACCTTTAAGTATACTTTTACATTTTCAAAAAATTAAAATATTATGTTGTTTATCGTCGTATTACGTCTCTTTTAGTAGATAATTTATTAAAGAAAATCCATAAAATATACATTAACATATGCATATTTGTCTTTTAAATTTATAATTAAAATTAAATCTATAGAAAATATCTCCAACAATTTATTTATATTTAAAATAGCTAATATTATATAAAATTTTAACTTTATTTATAAATTTATATAATAAAAAAAGACCTAAGAATATTCTTAAGTCTTTTTTATTCTCTATTAACTTTACTAAAAGAAACTTAAAATTTTCAAATTTACCTCAAGCTAAAGCATCTATCAATATTTTTTTCTGCTACTACATGTAATTTTTCAGCAATAATCATTAAAAAACTAACTTTTGGAATATAATTGCCGGATTCTTAGTATAGTTTATATACTTTTATACAACAAAAAAACACTTAAGATAGACTTAAGTGTTTTTACTAACCAGGCAACGTCCTACTCTCCCACACAGTCTCCCATGCAGTACCATTGGCGCTGTAGAGCTTAACTTTCCTGTTCGGAATGGGAAGGAGTGTTTCCTCTACGCCATCATCACCTGATATTCAGAGTGTTCTCTGAAAATTGCACATGAATTTTATATTTTTATTGGTCAAGCCCTCGACCTATTAGTATCAGTCAGCTAAATACGTTACCGCACTTACACCTCTGACCTATCAACCTTGTGTTCTTCAAGGGGTCTTACTAGCTTATGCTATGGG
>NZ_JACOOP010000077.1:0-10023 GCF_014287725.1 Clostridium sp. NSJ-49
ACACTGCTTACATTGATACTTTTGTTTAGCCTGCTTATTCATACCAAACTTGTATAGTTTATCAGAATTACAGCGTGGGCATTTTATATTAGTTTTGCTCATTGTTCTTCTCTCCTTTTCGAAGGGGGTATTATTTAGTCTTGCAAACCTATTGTATTTCCTTGGGTTGAGAAGAGCAATGTTCATATAACTTAACAGATCGAATCTGAATTAAGGGAGGTTTATAGTAATGAGTGATACAACATCACTATGCTTAAGTGGTAACGGCATAACAAAAATATTTGGGATAGGAGATAGTAAAACTATTGCTGTAGATCATGTAGACTTTGAATTTCACGAAGGTGAAATAATTTCTATAGTTGGAGAGAGCGGCTCAGGTAAAACTACATTTGCTAAAATGCTTTTAGGATTAATAAGCATAACAGAAGGTGAAATACTATTTCAAGGAAAGCCTAGGGATATAAAGACTCATAAAAAGAAAAAAGAATATTGGAGGGGAATACAAGCAATATTTCAAGATCCTTTTTCATCATTCAATGTTTTTAATAAGATAAATTCAGTTTTATTAGATTGTATAAATATGAGAGGTGGAAGAAAACTTTCTAAAGAAAAAAAGATTAAAATGATGACAGAGGCTTGTAGTTTTGTAAACCTTAAATTTGCAGAACTTACTAATAAATATCCATTTGAGCTTTCAGGAGGACAGATGCAACGGCTAATGATTGCTAGAATATTCTTATTGAAACCTAAAATATTACTTGCAGATGAACCAACTTCAATGATAGATGCATGTTCAAGAGCTACAATTTTAGATATGCTTTTAAAATTAAGAGAAGAGACTAATATGACAATTATCTTTATTACTCATGACATTGGACTAGCTTATTATGTTTCAGATAAAGTTTATATAATGGAACATGGTAAATTTGTAGAATATGGATCAGCAGAAGATGTTATTTTACGACCGAAAGCAGAGTATACTAGACGATTAATTAGTGATGTTCCTAAAATTTATGAAGAATGGGACTTAAACACTGTATAAAAATGAAAAAAATGCAAGCAAAACCCGTAAGTGAAAAGTAGACTTCGTCGAAGTGAAAACGCTACTATAGTAGCATGGAAATGTTAACTTAAATTTAAGTTAAAGTGAAAGAACTACTGTGGTAGCAGAAAAAGTAGCAATACAGATATACTTTATCTAATTCACTTAGTAATCCTTTCCCTGTCACAGTAGTGACCTTTTTCACTCAGCTTTAGCTGAATTTTACCCTTTGACGAAGTTAAACTTTTCATATAAGTGTCTCATAATTTATTTCAGCTATCTAGATATCTGAAAATTCTATATTACATTTTTCTATTGTATTCATACAGTTTGAATTGAAGTTATCAATAATTGGTTCATTTTCAATAACCTTTATAGGAAGTGTAAATAAAAACTCAGTACCCTTTTCTTTACTACTAGTGACAGTGATATTTCCACCGTGAAGTTTTACTAAAGATTCGACTATAGATAAACCTATACCACTACCTTCACATTTTCGTGTCATAGTATTATCTACTTGCATAAACCTTTCAAAAATCAGATCTATTTTATCTTCTGAGATACCAACTCCATTATCTTTAACACTTACTAATATGTCATTACTTAGAGTAGTTATTTTCACTTCTATCTTACCATCTTTTCCAACATATTTAACTGCATTCGACAAAAGATTAAGCATTATTCTTTCTACTTTTTCTGAATCACAAGATATAATTTTTTCTTCAACATCTGTATCAAAAATAATTTCTATTCCTTTATCTTCAATATACTGTACAACAGACATAGTTATATCTTCTATAACTGAAATAATATTATGATTTTTAGGATGAATTTCATAATAGCCTGTATCAATTTTTGTCATATCAATTATGTTATTTGCTAGTCTAAGTAACCTATATGAGTTTTGCTTAATAGAATTTAAATAATTGTTTAAGTTAAAGTTATTATGTACCAGTATATTATTACTGTCTATGTTTTTATTTATAATTTGTAGACTAGCCAAAATAATATTTAATGGGGTTTTAAATTCATGAGATATATTAGCGAAAAACTCATTTTTTATATTTTCTAACTGTAGTGCTTCTTCAATTATCTTGTTTTCGCTTTCTAATTTCTTTTCTTCTGTAATGTCTTTTGCAGTACATAAATATATACTATCTTCTTTAAAGGATCTACAATTCCAAGATAACCATCTATATTCACCATTTTTACTAAGCATTCTACATATAATGTTACAACTATCATAATTCTTGGATAGATTGTATTTATAAATATTAAGTATGTTATTAATATCATCAGGGTGAATCAAATCTCTCCAGTGACCTGAGTTTAATTCGTCAACTGTCCATCCTAATACTTTAGTATAGCTATTACTTATTTTTTTATGTTTACCATCTTTAGATATTGTTGCTGTGATATCCACTGCAGTATTTAATAAAAATGATAGCTCCTCTTCAATTTCTAATCTTTTATTAAACTCAGCTTTTAATTTTTCAGTAAGTAAACAATTATTTATTATAGCACCTAATTGTTTAGCAAATGTTGCGGAGAAAGAGTCATTTTTACTTGAAAAATCTACTTTGTTTTTATAACATACATGTAAAATTCCTAAAATATCGTTATTGAATTTTATTGGATAAACACCTATATATTTAAATTTATCTTTATATAAATTCTTTATAAAATCATTATGTTTTTCAATAGGTAACATACAATAGTCATTATAGTTATCTAAAATACTTTGAAAATTATCTTTCTCTATCGGTATATAAGAATCAGCACAATGACTTGAATTAAAATTATTATTACAATAATATGGAACAAGATATTCATTGTAATGAATAAAAAAGTTAAATTCACTACACCCTAAGGTATTAATAATATTCCACTTAATTTTGTTTATTACTGTAAAATCATTAGCGGTATTAGTACCTTGATCAAGCAAACGTTGTAAAATTGTTAATTGATCATAACTTTTATTTAAGCTACTTTCTATGAAGTTCGTAAGAGTTATGTCTTTAGATAAACCGATAATATACGTAACTTCTTTATTATTATCTAAAATTGGATAAACACATCTACTCAAAACTATTTCTTTGCCAGATTTTAAGATATATGTATGATCAAATACTTTAGCTTCTTTTGAATTAATAATTACATTTTCAGTAGCTTGAATCCTTTTAACAGATTCTTTATTAAAGTAATCAACAGGGGATGTTCCTATGTATTCGTTTATATTCGCATTTAAAGCCTTTGCAAAAAGTTTATTCATATAAATATATTTTCCATTTTTATCTTTTATCCATGCCATAAAATTACTATTGTCTAATATACTTTCTAAATGTTCTTTTGTATATGAATGATTTTCTACCTCTGATAAATTTATAAAGATTGCATCAGTAGTATTAAATTTACTATAGCTATAGGTAATATTACATTTTTTATTTATATTATTAGTTGAAATATAAACGATTGACTCTCCATTTTTTCCTTTTAAAATCTTATCTACATCAGATTTGTCTTTTATAAGGTGATCTATTTTTAAACCTCGTAAATTATCTAATGATATCGGTATAAATTTAATAAAAGAATTATTGATAAATAATATCCTACCATTTGTATCAATAATAATAATTTTGTCCTGTAAATTATTTAAAAAATATTTCATAGTTAACCTCTTGTGTTATAATTTATGATTATATTGATATTATACAACCATTTGTTATAAATTTCATCAAATTATTACAAAATAATATTTGTTTTATTATGAATTTTACTAAAAATTATATAAAATAATTTTATATAGCTTTAAATTTTTAAGGAGTGAAGATATTGAAATTAAATGAAGAACAAAAGCTCTTAGTAAATGAATACGATAAAAACATTTTACTCTTAGCTTCTGCTGGAACAGGCAAAACTGATACCTTATCAAAACGAGTTGCTGGGATTATAGAGAGTGGAAAAGCTAATGCATCAGAAATATTATGTATTACTTTTACTAATAAAGCCTGTAAAGAAATGAAAGAAAGAGTAGAAGCTATTGTAGGAAGAAATTCAAAAGATATAACTATAAAAACATTTCATAGCTTTTGTTTTGATATAATAAAGGCTAATTGTAAAAGAAAAACAGATGTATTTAGCGATTTCATTATATTTGATGAAGAAGATTGTAAGGAATTAATAAAGAGTTGTAACTATTATAATTATCCAATAAGTAGCTTACAGTTGTTTATTAAAGAAATAAAGTCACTAATATCTAAAAATAATTTATTCATTTCTGATGGTATTGATTATAAAAGTATTATAAATAATTTGTACAAAGAGAATGATGATAAAATTAATCAAATATGTAGTGAGAGAGGAAAAGTTAATATAGAATTAAAAAAGTTTCTTAAAGAAAAAGGAGATATATTAATTCATACCTATAATTCTTTGCTTTATAGTAATCATGGATTAGATTTTGATGATTTGTTATTTAGGACGAAAGAGTTATTTAATGATAAGAATGTAATTAAGTCAATAAGTGAAAGGTATAAATATATCAATATTGATGAGATGCAGGATATAAGCACACTGGAATACTTTATAATAGAAAAGATATTTAAAAAGAATAATGTCTTGATGTGTGGAGATGTTTTTCAGACCATCTATAGTTGGCGTGGTTCTGAGCCAGATATAATAATTAATAATTTTAAAGAAAAATATAGACCAATGGAAATAGTATTTAATAAGAATTATAGAGCAACAAAGGTTTTAACAGAGAGTTCTCTTGAATATTTGAAAAATGCTTTTCCAAGCAAAGTAGAAGAGACATATAGAAAAGGTATTGAGGCAGAATCTACCACCTTTGGTGAAACTATAAAGTTATCAATTAATGATAATCCTAGGAGCGAAGCTAGGTTTATTTTTGATTCTATAAGATCTTTAGAAAAAGATGGAGCTAATATATATAGTACTTGTATCTTAACAAGAGACAATAATTATAATATATCTTTAAGTAATCATTTGAAGTCGTTACAATATTTAGGCGTTAACTTTGAGTTTATATTAGTAGATCAATTTAAATTTTTTAGGAGACAGGAAATAAAAGATATAATTGCATTTCTAAAGCTTATAGCTAACCCATATGATTCTTTAAGCTTAAAAAGAATAATTTTAAGACTTCCTACTGGTATAGGAGATAAAACCATTGAGGAAATTGAAAGTACTAAATACAAATCTGTAGGTATACTATTATCAGATTTTATTGATCCTAGTGTAATAGAGTATGGTGAAAAATTTACATTGTTGATTAATGAATTTAGTAATGATAACGTAATAATATTTGATGTAGAAAGTACTGGAACTGATGTAACGGAAGATGAAATAATTCAAATCGCTGCAATTAAACTTGACTCTAAAGGTAAAGTGATCGATAAATTTGAAAAATTTATTAAAAATACAAAAACAGTAGGTACATCAGAATACGTACATGGTTTTAGTGATGATTTTTTAAGAGAAAATGGTGAAGATAAGAAAAAAGTGTTAATAGAGTTTAATGAGTTTATAAATAACTCTATAATAGTAGGGCATAATGTACAATTTGATATAAATATATTATCAAGTGAGCTTCAAAGATTAAAAATGAATTCTATAAACATAAAAGGCTTCTATGATACCTTAGATATCTATAGAAGATTTTATCCAAATGCTAAAAATCATAAATTAGAAACATTATCAAATTTGCTTAATACTAAGAACAAGCCTAGCCATGATGCTATGGATGATATTTTAGCTACAGGAGAGCTTCTTATATATGCAATTAATAATTATATAATTCCTACATCAATGGAGAGAATGTCTTATATGATAAAGCATTTAAAATCTTTTAATAATATAATAGAAAAATTAAATATATTATTTGATAAAGCAAAAAATATGAGACCTTATGATATAGTAGCAGAAATAATTAATACCTTTAGTATTAAAACATTATATGTTGGTGAAGAAGGTAAGGAAAGAATTGAAAGATTAAGAGATTTTTATGTCCTACTAAAGGATTTAGATGATAAAAGTAAAAATAATAGAGATTCGTTATTAGATATTATCAAAATAACAGGATTATCAAATGGTGAATTTGAATCATTAATAATAAATAGGACCAAAAGACCGAGAATACCAATTATTACAATACATCAAGCAAAAGGCTTGGAGTATGAGAATGTCTTTTTAGCAGGTGCACAGAAAAATACCTTTCCATCATTTAGAGCTTTGAATAGTAATAATTTAGAAGAAGAGAAGAGGTTGTTTTATGTAGCTATAACTAGAGCTAAAAAAAGACTTTTTATATCTTGCAACACATCAGGTTACTTTGGATATAATGATAAAAGTCAATTTATAAATTATATACCTAATAAGTATTTAAAACAGGTTAAATAGGTATAAGAGAAAATAGAAATATGATATAATGTTTAAAGGCTTTATATAGGCTTATAATCATTAATAACATTTATGGAGAAAAACTTAATGAAAGAAGAATTTGTAAGAGCTATTGACTTAGCAAAAGAATTAAATTTATACTTAAAAATTGTAACAGCTACTAATACATTTGAAAGCTATAATAGCTTCTTCAACATATATGAACAATATGAAGAGGCCTGCAGAAGAATAGCAGTATTAACACCATATAAAGAATTAGAAGAAATTTATGATGAAGAATCTGGTTCTGAAATAATTAAAAATAGTATTATTGATGGTAATGTGTGGCTTAAAGAGTTTTCATTGCTAATTGATCCAAATACAATAGATATTAAAGAGATTAAGCTTACAAAAGATGAAGCTAATAAAATAAAAGAAGCATTGTTAACTATTAAATAAATATTATTTAAACTAGGAGAAAAAAATGAGAAATATAAGAATGATAATCCAATATGATGGGAGCAGATATAAAGGTTGGCAAAAACAAAATATAAAGGGAAGCAGTGTATCTACAATTCAAGATAAAATAGAAAAAGTATTATCTAAAATGACAGGTGATGATATACAAGTAATTGGTTGTGGAAGAACAGATACTGGTGTTCATGCAGACAATTATGTAGCTAACTTTAAAACTAACAGTACAGCAAGTATAAGTGAGTTTAAATCATACTTAAAAATGTATTTACCTGAAGATATAGTCATTAAGGATATGATGAATTGTAGTGAAAGATTTCATTCAAGATTAAATACAATTTCTAAAACTTATAAATACACTATTGATAATAATGATTTTTGTAATGTATTTATGAAGAATTACTCTTATCATATTGAAGAAAAACTTGATGTTAACAAAATGATAGAAGCTTCAGAAGTACTTATAGGTACTCATGATTTTAGAAGTTTTACAAGTCTTAAGGCTAAAAATGGGAAATCAACAATAAGGACTATAAACTATATTAATATAAATGAAAAGGATAATATAATTACTATCACTATTAATGGTAATGGATTCTTATTAAATATGGTAAGAATTATTGTAGGTACATTAATTGAAGTGGGTAAAGGTAATTTATCTATTGAAAATATGAGAAGTATCTTAGAAGAAAAAGATAGAAGCAAAGCAGGGGAAAAGGCTCCAGCCAAAGGACTATGTATGTTAAAAGTAGAATATTAATTTGTTATTAGTAGAGGAGAAAATTTAATGCTTATAGGTAAGGACATAAAAGACGAAGAAAAGTATTTATCAAATACTATAAATACAATAAATAGTTTATTAGAGAATTATGGAGTTTCAAGTTCTAATCAAGATAAATCTATTATAGAACACAGAAAATTCCTTTGGGATAATAGAAGTGAATTAGATGAAATTGAAATAAATGAAAATTGTGGGCAGGTTGCCTTAGAGGAAAAATTATATGCAAGCAAAATTTCAAGGATTAAAACATTAGAAAGACAATTAAAGTCACCTTACTTTGCAAGATTAGATTTTAAAGAAGACGGAGAAGAAGCTGAAAGTTTTTATATTGGATTATCTACTGTAGAAAATGAAGAGGATTTTGAATTCTTAGTATTTGATTGGCGTTCTCCTGTATCTAATATGTTTTATGATTTTGAAGTTGGACCAGCGTATTATAAAGCACCAAATAGAACTATAACTGGAGAAATAGAGTTTAGTAGACAGTTTAATATAAAAAATGGAAAAATAGTTTTTATGCATAATTCTAATGAATCTCTTTGCGATGAAAATCTAAGTACTATGCTTAATAGAAATGCAACAGATAAGATGAAAAATATAGTTGCAACAATCCAAAAAGAGCAGAATGATATTATTAGAAATGATGATAGTAAAATATTATTTATTCAAGGAGCTGCTGGATCAGGTAAAACTTCTATAGCACTACACAGAGCAGCTTACTTATTATATAAAAATAGAAAAAGCTTAAAAGCCGATAATATATTAATTTTCAGTCCTAATGAAGTTTTTGCAGAGTATATATCTGATGTATTGCCTGACCTTGGAGAAAGTAATATATTACAGACTACTTTTGAGTTATATTCAAAGAGATTTTTACCAACAAATTATATTTTTGAAAGTAAAAATGAACATCTAGATTATATATATTCAGTAGATAGAAAAAATACTAGCTTTAAAATTAGATCAAAATCTATGGAATACAAAAATACTACAAAATTTATGTCTATTTTAGATAAATATACAAAGGATCTTCCAAATCATTTAATAGAAATAAATCCTATAATTATAGATAATTCTGAAGTTATAAGCAAAGATGTAGTTAAAAAAACATTTTTAACTAGATTTAAGGATATACCATTATTAAATAGAATTGATGTCGTTAAGCAAAGTTTATTTTCTCAACTTGAAACTAAATATTTAGCTTCAGATGATAATTTAGCTTTAGATTATATAGAAGATAAAGAAGAGTTTTATACTTATTGTAAAGAAGAAGTAAATAGACAAGTAGATAAAATGATAAAAACTTTAGATAATGTTGCTATATACAAACTTCTATGGGAAAATATCGAGAAGTACACAAACGATGACTTGAAAGATATTAAAGAATATACAATCGAATATATATTAGATAAAGAAGTAAAATATGAAGATCTAACACCAATTATATATATTAGAGCTGCTATGGAAGGCTTTAGAAATTATAGTAATATGAAGCATATACTTATAGATGAAGCTCAAGATTATAGTCCATTATTTTATCAATTAATAAGAAAGTCTTTTAGTAATGCAAAGATAACTATTATGGGAGATTTAAACCAAAGGATAGATAAATATTCAAATGTTAAAAATAAAGATAGCATTTTAGAAGTTTTTGACGATGTAAAAGTTGCTATTCTTTCTAAGAGCTATAGATCAACTGCTAATATAACAAATTTTGCTAAGGAAATTTTAGATACCCATGAACCGATAGAAGCAGTAGAAAGAATAGGTGAAAATCCTAAAATAATTATTAATGATAGTAATTTAATCATATCTATAAAAAATGCAATACTAGATATGAAAGATAAAGAATGTAGTTCTATAGCAGTGATATGCAAAAATAAAGAAACTACTAAAAATATATTTAATAGTTTAAAAAACTTTAATTTAGATATAAACATTATAGATAATGAAAATTCAGAATTGAAAAATGGTATAAATGTAATTTCATCTTATTTAGCAAAAGGTTTAGAATTTGATGGAGTTATAGTTGCAGATGGTGAAAATTACTTAGATAGAGAAGATAGTAATTTGTTCTATACTGTTTGCACTAGAGCATTACACAAATTAGTTATATTTTCATCTAAATCTATAGAAACAATATTGCCAAAAAATAAATCATTATATGATATTAAATAAAATTATTAATAAGGGGCTGTATCAAAAAAAATTTGATATTTGCCGATAAAGAAAAGGAAGTTCGAATTTGAACTTCCTTTTTTGCGCATAGTAATAATATGAAAAACTTCACAAAAAATGTGATTCCTATGCAACAAATAGGATTTGCATT
>NZ_JACOOP010000078.1:0-9672 GCF_014287725.1 Clostridium sp. NSJ-49
ATCAATTTTATTGTAGGTTTGTTTACCATACAATAAAAAATTCAAACTTATATAATTTTCAAAGAGCGAGCAATTCTATGAAAAATCAAGCTATTTTTTCATATCAACTTAACAGATTCCTTATAAATTATAGTATAATTCATACTAAAATTATACATTAAATGTTTACATTTTTAAATATATTACTTTTTAAATAAATTTTATTTTTTTTACTATATTATGTATAATTAAATTAAATAAAATTTCTAATCATATTTAACTCTATGGGATGGCAATTATTATGTTTAAAATGAATTTATCAATTAAAAGACTCACTATATTTATTTTAATTTTTATGTATGTTATATATTTTTTAGCTACTTCATTAAACTTATATTCATATTCTAAATATGAATTTAACAAAACAGAAAAAGTAGTTAAAAATTTCAATTCAAGTCTGAGCCAACAGATAATAGAAAAACTTAACAATATTTCTGATGTATCTAAATACCCATTACTTATCCCAGAAGTAAGCAAACTTAATGCTATTCTAAATGATAATAACAATAGTGAAATTACTGATTATAACTATTTAAAATATATCTGTGAAATGATGTTAATCCAAAATGATTCTATAAACGGAGCTTATATATATGACCTAAAAGGTCGTGGAGTTTTCTCCAGCAGAAATAGTTCAAACTTTAAATTAATCAATCCAACCTTAGAAAATTGGTTTCAAGAAGCTTTATTATCAGATAGCCAAACTAATATTTTTACAAATATAACTGAAAATAATATATTTGATATCGAAATTGATAGCTCTACTAAATTAATAGCATTAACTAGGAAGATTATTGATTTAACAACAAATCAACCTACTGGTTTAATCCTTGTGACAGTACCTGTAGAAAACTTTTTAAACCTATTAACTAACGATTTACCTTTTAATAGACAAGTTATTTCTATCCATGATTCTGATGGTAATCTGATAATGACTACCAATAAAGATTTTATTATAGATAACTATTCTATTAACACAGATTATAAAAGTTCAGAGCCCACAATTAGCTATATAACCGAAGGAATAAAATATGTTAACTGTAAAAATTATATTCCTGAATCTAATTGGATTCTTACTAATACTATGCCAAAATCTGAAGTATTTAGAGTTAATAGTTTATATATAATATTATTTTTTATAAACTTAATTTTCTTCTTAATACTAACTATAATTTTATATATATTCTTTATACGAAGAATATTTAACCCAATAAAATCCTTAATAGTTAATATGGGGGCAAATAATTTAGAAAAAAATCTTAACTCTACTATCTTATATAATAAAGACGATGAAATAGGTTCATTAATTAATTCTTATAACGCAATGAAAAGCCGTATAAATGACTTAATAAATATAAATTATAAAAATCAGATTGAACAAAAGGAATTAGAACTAAGACAATTACAGAATCAGGTTAATCCTCACTTCATATATAACACATTAGAATCTATTCATATGATGGCTGAGCTTAACGATGATTTAGAAACATCTATCATGGCAGAATATTTTGGTTCGATAATAAGATACAGTATGAATAGAAAAATAAATACAGTCACACTAGATAAGGAGTTAGAAATAATAAACAACTATATTTATCTACAGAAAATACGTTTTGACCAGTTATTTACTATCCAAAATCTAGTTCCTGATGAATTATTAAACTGTGAGATAATTAAAATGATAATCCAGCCTTTAATTGAAAATTCTATATATCACGGACTTAGCGAATGTAGTGGTGATGGTAAAATAATAATTCAGGGACAAAAAATAGATAATAATTTATTATTATCTATATCTGATAATGGTATAGGTATGGATGAAGCTACTCGTGATAATCTAAACGACTATATTAATGATAAAAATAATAACTTTAAAGGTATTGCTTTAAGAAATATAAATAGAAGATTAAAGCTTAATTATGGGTCTAATTATGGATTAGAAATATTCAGCATTGAAGGTAAAGGGACATCTATGGTTCTAACTCTTCCTTTCATAATTAAATAATCTTCATATTTACCCCAAAAATTTTCCCCATGGATTCTTGTCCATGGGGTTTTTAGATTATATATTTAATGATCTTAACTTATGAATCATATCTATTTGAGTACTATACATATCTTCTCTTTCATTTATATATATTCTTTTTAACTCATCATCATTTTCATTATTAATCTTTTCATCCATATCTCTTATTAGTTCTCCTATCTTAAAAAGATGTAAAGCTAACTCTAAAGCATTTTTAGATTCCTTCATAAAAATCTCCTCCCGTAAACCTCTTAAACTACCTTAACTTTGGTAAATCTTCAAGAGTTATTAAAAAATCATCATTAAAAAATCTTTTTAAAACATCATTTGAGTTCCATACAATTTTTTCTGATACATTATTCCAAGTCATAAACCAAAGCCAAAAAGCTTTTGATGCTCTTATAAGTTTTGGATTAGGTATTGGCCCATTCTCTCCTAATACTAATGGCTTTTTACTAATTGGAATATTATAAAAATCATTATATTGTTCTACTAATGGACTATTATCTCCTAATGGTGCATAATAATCTGCACTATTTATGTCTACTACATCATCACCTGGATACCACTCTTTATCTGGGGAATTCCATACCCATATTAAATTATTTAACTTATGATAATTAGTGTATCTATCATACATTAATCTATATAATTTAATATAAGCTTCCTTTCCATACGCTCCCCACCAGAACCAACCACCACAAGCTTCATGAAGTGGTCTCCAAAGTATAGGTATATTATTGTCTTTAAATTTTTTTAATTCACAAGCAATCATATCTAAATCTTTAATCAAAGCTAAATTTTCTTCCGTTCCATCAATGAGCGCTTTAACAAGATTAAAACTTGTGTTTTTTGTATAAAAACTTTTATCTTTACCATTCAAAGGCGAAAACCAATGCCAACAAAAAGTAATTATTGCATTAGTATTCTTGCCCCAATATAAAGCAGCCTCTACACTTCCTTTATTGTTAACTAATTCATCTATACATTCAAATGTACTTTCTGGTGTTTCTACTCCCCCTGAATAACTTAGAAAATCAAACCCCAATATAGCTGGAACCTTTCCTGTAACTCTTCTTATATATTCAATATCTGGCATAGTTGCTTTATTGCAATGTTGTCCACTTATTATTCCTTTTTCAAATATACTTGAAAAATATTTCATCAATTTTTTGCATTCAATGCTAGCATCTTTATTAGATAAACTAAAGTTAGGAATATCTAATTTCCTTATCTCTTCTTCAATCAATTTTTTGCTCATTTTTCATTACTAACCTTATTGGTTAAATATCTTATAGGAAATAATCCTCCAAATACTATTATCAAATTTACTACTATAACCATAATATAAAGAACTTGTGCTGAGGGATTTTTCCCTACTAATATTAATCCTAAAACTGATATTCCTAACATTCCACAACCTATAGCTTGTATAAGTTTTATAAATGTAAGTATAGATGTTAAATCTATATCACTTCTTTTACTTTTTCCCTTTCTCTTTCTATCCTTTCCACATGATGACATGCTACATATCCTCCCTTATATTGAAGTAGTTCTGGCTCTTCTTTTTCACACTTTTCTGTATAGTAAGGACATCTTGTATGGAATTTACATCCTGATGGTGGATTAATTATGCTCGGCATATCTAAAGTTCTTAAAGGTAACTCTTTAGAACCTCCATCGGACCTCTTTCCAACACTTTGAGGTACCGCTGCAAGTAAAGCATGGAAATATGGATGTTTAGGATGATCGATAGCATCATATATATTATTTAACTCAATAATTTTCCCTAAATACATTACAACAAGTCTTCCATTTTTAGCGATATATCTTGCAGTTGCTAAATCGTGTGTTATATAAACAAAAGATATATTGTACTTCTTATTCATCTTAGTCATTAAATCTATAAGTGAAATTCTTAATGACACATCAACCATTGATACAGGTTCATCAGCAACTATTAATTTAGGCTTAACAGATAATGCTCTTGCAAGTAAAATTCTTTGTCTTTGTCCTCCACTTAATTGATGAGGATATTTATATAAGAATTGCTCTTGTGGAACTAATCCAACTTCAGCAAAATATTCTTTTAATATTTTCTCAGCTTCTGCTTTATTCTTAGCTATTTTATGCTGTAATAACGGCATAGATAAAGATTGGAATATTGTTCTATTTGGATTTAAAGCAGCAAAAGAATCTTGATGAACCATCTGAACTCCTAATCTATAATCCTTAAACTCAGCTCTCTTTAGCTTACTTATATCTTTTCCTTTATATAATATATTTCCTTTAGTTTGTTTATGGATTCCAACAATTAATTTACCTAATGTAGTTTTTCCGCATCCACTTTCTCCAACTACCGCTACAATTTCTCCTTCTCCAACCTCTAAGTTGATATCAGATAATACTTTAACTTTTTCCTTTTTATTAACTCTATTATCGAACTCTATGCTTATATTATCTATTTTTAATAAACTCATTTTACGCACCTTCCTCTGACTTTACTGTAGTTAGACGTTCTGCAAATTCATAACATCTAGTGCATTTAGTATCATTTACAAAGTACATTACTTTAGTCTTTTCTCTACTTCCCTTACATTCACCAGCTAAAAAAATACTACAACGTGGTGAGAATTTACATTCATTAAATTCTTGAGTAAGGTTTGGAGGATTTCCTGGTATAGCTTTACGTTGTGTAACGTCATCATTTAATGTTGGTATTGCATTTAATAACCCTTTAGTATATGGATGAGATGGTTCTTCAAATACATCTGCAACTTCACCAAATTCTACTAGCTCCCCAGCATACATAACTGCAATTCTATCTATTACCCCTGATATAACTGAGATATCATGAGTTAAAAATATTAAAGTTACTCCTAGTCTTTCGTGAATATCTTTTAATAAATCTAATATATACCATTGAGTTATAACATCTAAAGCCGTTGTAGGTTCATCAAGTAATATTACCTTTGGATCTAATACAAGGCTTAAAGCTATTAATACTCTTTGCTTCATTCCACCACTTAATTGATGTGGATAATATTCAAGCACATTAGTATCTAGTCTAACGTATCTTAATACCTCTTCTGCTTTTTTTGTAATATCTTCAACTGTTCTTCCTGGATCATGAGCTAACACAGTTTCAATAAAATGCTCCTTTATCTTTAATACAGGATTTAAAGCATTTTGTGCTGCTTGAAATACTGTAGCTATCTCTTTCCATCTATATTCATTAAACTCATCAGTGCTTAACTCTAATAAATTAACTTTCTTATCATTTTCATCATAATAATAAACTTCTCCCGATGTTATCTTTCCAGGTGCTTGTACAAGATTTAATATCCCTGAAGCTAAAGTTGATTTTCCACTTCCACTTTCACCTATTACACCTAATACTTCATTTTTATATATCGTAAAAGAAACATTGTCACATGCTCTTAGCTTTCCATTTTTCAAAAAGAATTCTATTGTAAGATTTTTAACTTCTATTAAAGGTTTCATAATGTACCCTCCCTATTTACGTAATCTTGGATTCATTGCTTCATCTAACCCATTTGCGAAGAAATAACATCCTAATTGGAATAAAACTATTCCCATAATAGGTGTCATAAAATAAACTATTGGTCCAAGACCACCATATAAAACTGCTGATTGTGACATTGCCATCTGTATCATCATTCCCCAGTGGCTGCCTTTAAAAGGAACTAATCCTAAAACCATTAATGAAACTGATGTCATTATAGCTCCCTTCATTATCGCTATGAAATTTATAGCTATAAATGAAGTTATATTTGGTACTACATCTTTTATAATAATGTTAATTGTGCTTATTCCCATTACTCTACTTGCTTCAATAAAATCTTTATTCCTTATTACAAGTACTTGAGATCTTATAGCTTTTGCAAGACCAGCCCATGACCATAGGCTTAATACTAATCCAAATAATATATCATTACTTACGTTTATAACCATTGAAAGTACCATTGTTACAGGTAAAGTTGGCATTGTTAAAACTATATTTGTTATTAACATTAATATTTCGTCAACCTTTCCTCCAACAAGACCTGCTGTTATACCAATTCCACATGCAAATACTATTGAAAATAATGCTGCATAAAAAGCAACTAGTAAAACTGATCTTGATCCATTTATAAATAACGCTAAAATATCTCTTCCTGCATAGTCTGTTCCTAAAAGGTGAGCTGCAGAAGGTGGTTTTAATCTTGCTAAGTAGTTTGATTCCGGTGCAGGTACCACCATTGGTCCAAAAATAGCAAGTAATAAGAAAAATACTAAAATTAAAAATCCTACTCTCGCCATCCTATTTCTCCAAATTACTTGAAAGAATTCCTTTAGCGATGTTAAAAATGTTCCTTCTTTTTCAAAGGTTTTTATTTTATTTACACTTGCTGTACTATTCATATCTTATTTCTCCCTTAATCTTGGATTTAATCTAGTATTCAAGAATTCTGCAAATAATCCTGATAATAATACCATTACAATTATCATTAGGAACATTCCTTGCATAAGAGGATAATCTCTCCTTGAAATAGCTGTAGTTAGGTAATATCCAACACCTGGATAAACAAATAAATTTTCTATTAAAGGTGATCCTCCAAACATCATTCCAAATGATATAGCAACGCTTGTTACCATCGGAAGCATTGCATTTCTTCCTAAGTAGCTAAATATAATACGTTTATTTGATATACCTCTAGCTTTTGCATAATTTATATAATCTTCACCTAAAACTGACATACAGTTTGCTTTCATTCCCATTATCCATCCAGCTAATGTAGTTAAGAAATATGCTAAAATTGGTAATGCTGCATGACTTAATACATTTAATATAAATTCTAAGTTAAATCCTGGTGTAACTGATGAGTCATATGCACCTTTTGATGGAAATAATCCAAGTGTTAATGAAAATAATAAAACTAATAAATATGCAACTATATAATCTGGGATAGATCCTAGAACTGCTTGATATCCAGTAAGAACACCATCTAATAACTTACTTCTCTTCCAAGCTACATAAATTCCTAGAATTACTCCTACAGTAAATGATAGTAATAATGATATTGAACATACAAGTAATGTCCAAGGTAGTGCCCCTAAAACTATTTTAGATACCGATTCCTTAAAAGACATAGATTGTCCTAAATTTCCTGTTGCAATTCCCTTTACATATGATACAAATCTCTCAACTACCGGTTCATCTGGGTCATAATTTAAAGCTAATTTTGCTTTGTTATAAGCTTGTTCATATGATAATTGACTTGATCTCATATATTCTTGCGTTAATGTATCGACTGGATCTCCTGGCATTGCTTGTATTACGAAAAATATTAATAATAGCGAAGCTAGCATTGTTGCAAGACAAGTAGCTAATCTTTTCATGTCAAATCACCTCTTAATTCTAAATATAGGGCTGTTAACTAACAGCCCTATTTACTTTAACTTTTTATAAATAATTATTTAATGTAATATAATTCTTCTCCTCTTATCATCTTTCCTATAAGAGCACTAGTTGTACCTGACCAATAGAAGTCACTTAATTGTTCTCCTGTTGGAGCTTCAGCCATTGAAAGCTTTGGATTATGAATTCTAAATACATAGTACTTTTCAGTTACAGGAATAAACCATACATTATCATTAAAAAATTGTGCAAATTCTTCTGTCACAGCTGTTATTTCTTCATCATTTGCTGCGTCAAATAACTCTGTCATTTTATCTGAGTATTGGAACTCTTCTCCAGTCTCATCATTTTTCCAAACTAATTTACCTTGTTCTGGGAATACTAAGTTCATCCCTCTTTTCCCATACCACCAAATTGTGTTATAAGCTTCAAATGGATGTTGAGTATTAGTTACTGAAGCAAATCCATCTATAACCATATGTCCTTGTCCAGATGTTGCATAATCGGTATATGCTGCTGCTTCTTTCGGTGTAAATACTGCATTTAATCCAAATGATGTTAACATATTTGCTGCTGCTTCACCCATTACAACATATGCAGGATATTCACCAACACCAGCTACTATGATTTCTGGACTCTCTCCATTAGCATCAACCCACTTATCACCTTTTTTGCTCCATCCAGCAGCTTCTAAGCATTCAGCTGCTTTTTCTAAGTTAACATCATAATTATCTAATGTATTTAAGAAATCTTCACTTAGGTACTTATCTCTTATTGAAGGTGGAAGTCCAACTGCATACTCATCCCCTTTTACCATTCCTGGTTCAGATACTGGAGCTATTTGAGCTGAATCAATGATATAAGCTATTGCTTTTCTAACATTTACATCGCTAGTTGGGTATGTTTGAGTATTCATACAGAAACCTAAAGAACTAAACTCTGGAACTACCATTTGTCTTATTGTATCTGCATTATTCTCAGCTACCTTTTGAGCTAAATCTGGAGATAATCCCATACCTTCTGCATCATAGTCCCCATTAGAAATTGCTAATGCATTTGATTCTGTACTAGTTGGTCTTATACCTCTAATTTTTTCTATATAAAGTGGTACTCTATAATAAGGATTTTGTTCAAATATAATTTCAGCTGATGTCATTGTCTTTGGAACATATGCTCCTGAACATTTTATACTCATTAAACCTGGTAAGTAATTATTAAGATTTGTAGTAGCTTCAGCAACCTTTAAATCTCCATCAGCAGTGAATTTAAAGTTTCCATTCTCATCAAGCTCTCTATTATTATTAAATTGTTCTTCAAAAACCTTAGCAAATTCACCATAGTTTTCAGCTGGGTACATCAAAGGTGATTTTAATACATAATCAAGTAATAAAGCAGAGTCCTTGTTGTACTTTATTTCTACCGTTAAATCATCTACTTTAGTTACTGATTCAGCGTAGTACGCTATATTATTTACAGTCATTTCTATAAATAGATTACACATTAAATCATCTGCAGTAATAGCACTACCATCACTCCATTTAAGACCATCTTTTAATTTCATAGTTAATACACAGTTTTCAAACTCATAACTTTCTAATAATGAAGGTTTAAATGTTTTTTCTGGTTGAGAGCTGTAATCACATAAATAATCGAATATTAATGGTTGCATTGACCAATCTGGACCACCATTTACTAATGGATTACCATGAGCCGCAGCTCCTGGTGTAAATAATACCATTGTACTTAATACAGTTCCTGCTACATCAGCTTTTTCACCCTCAAGCTTAGCATTCTTTAATACAGTATCTACACTTATTACTGAGTCTAAAATTGATTCAGATGTAACATTTTCATCTGTTGCAGTTCCTGCATTTTGATTTCCGCATCCGATTAATGATGTAACACTTAAAGTCAGCGCTATAGCTACTGCTATAATCCCTTTTAACTTATTTCTCTTCATGATTCTCCCCCTACTTTTTAAAACGATCTGTTAAGTTATATGAACATTGCTCTTCTCAGCCCAAGGAAATACAATAGGTTTGCGATACTAAATAATACCCCCTTCGAAAAGGAGAGAAGAACAATGAGCAAAACTAATATAAAATGCCCACGCTGTAATTCTGATAAACTATACAAGTTTGGTATGAATAAGCAGGCTAAACAAAAGTATCAATGTAAGCAGTGT
>NZ_JACOOP010000079.1:0-9534 GCF_014287725.1 Clostridium sp. NSJ-49
TCAATTTTATTGTAGGTTTGTTTACCATACAATAAAAAATTCAAACTTATATAATTTTCAAAGAGCGAGCAATTCTATGAAAAATCAAGCTATTTTTTCATATCAACTTAACAGATTCTAAATAATACCATTTATTTTATATTTTCCCACAATACGTATTACTTTAACTATATCACTTAAAGTTAACTCTAAGTCAATATTTTTTTACTTAAATTTCATTAATTAAGTTTTTAGTAAATATTTTCTAATTTCTACTTGATTTGAAGTTAACTTTAAGGTCTATAATAATACAATGGCTAACTAAAAAAAGAAGGGATTGTGAGAAAAATGGAAAAATCAAAAGTCTTTTTTACTTCTGAAATAACTCCAGAAAATATGATAAAAATGTATAATGCTCTTGGCGTAAAATCTGAGGGAAATGTGGCAGTAAAGGTCCATTCAGGTGAGGTTGGAAATCAGAATTTCATTCGTCCTGAGTTTATGAAACCTATAATAGATTATGTTAACGGAACTATTGTAGAATGTAATACTGCATATGAAGGGAAAAGAAATACTACAGAAAAGCATAAGGAAACTATGGAGCTTCACGGTTGGAACTCTGTTGCTAATGTAGATATACTTGATGAATCAGGTGATATGGAGCTTCCTATAAATGGTGGTAAGCATTTAAAAACTAATTATGTTGGGAAAAATATGGATAAGTATGATTCTATGGTTGTACTTTCACACTTTAAAGGTCATCCTATGGGAGGTTTTGGAGGTGCTCTAAAGAATATTTCTATAGGTCTTGCTTCTTCTCATGGAAAAGCTTATATTCATGGTGTAGGAAAACCTGAAGAACTTTGGACTGCTGACCATAACTCATTCCTTGAATCAATGGCTGATGCTTCTAAATCAATTATGGAATATTATAAAGATAAAATTGTTTTTATAAATGTTATGTGTAATATGTCAGTAGACTGTGACTGTTGTGCTGTTGCTGAAGACCCAAAGATTGGTGATATAGGAATACTTTCTTCTACTGACCCAGTAGCACTAGACCAAGCATGCCTTGATTTAGTATACTCTTCTAAAGATCCAGGTAAATCTCATCTTATAGAAAGAATAGAATCAAGAAATGGTGTACTTACTGTAAAAGCTGCATCAGAATTAGGTGTTGGAAATAGAGATTACGACCTTATTGTAATTAACGATTAATAATCAGAATAATAAATGTTTTGGAAGCCATATTACTGGCTTCCAATTTAATTTCTTAATTTAATTTAACACTTTAGTGAATGTAGTTTAACTATATTTAGTGAGTTTTATATAGCTTATTCTTTTCTACTTTATTTCTATCATCTTCATACTTTAACGATATTTTTAAAGTTTTTAATAGATATAATTGCACTTATTATAAATATAGCTATTGATACTACTACACTAATAATAAAAGTAACGGTTAAATTTTCTGATAAGAATTTTCCTAAAACCTGTATTGCAAAGAAACTATGAAGAAGTCCTATTGATAATGGTAGTATATAAAATAGAGAAACTTCTTTTCTAATAGCTTTTCCTAAGTCCTTCTTTGATGCTCCTATATTTTTTAGAATCTTATATTTTTCCTTATCTTCTGTAGCATCACTGTATATCTTTATATAAATTATGCTAGCCTCTGCTAGTACAAATACTAGGAATAGAAATGCTCCAATTGCATATACAACCTTTAACCATTCTACATTTTTAGTCCTATATATCCCTACTTGAAACTTAATATCCTCTGTTAAATAAGGTGCTAATGCTTCTCCTAATTTATTTGAAAGCTCTTGATTTAATAACTCATCATCATTTTCCACTTTAATTCCATAGAAATTAACCATTTCTCCACTGCTCTTAAGCTTTTCATATTCATCATTATTAACAACTACTGTTGGATAATTAATAAGTGAGCCTAAAACCTTAAATCGTATATCACCTTCACTAATCTCATAAGTTTTATCACTAACAGTTACATCCTTTTCCTTGAGTAAACTTGCCAATGTTCCTGGGCGTTGTATATAGATAGCCTTACTTCCTTCTACCATTTCTTCATTAACTTTTGCTAAATCTTTTTCATATCCATTAGCCTTTAAAATATTAGTAAATTGGTCATAAGATAATAATATATAATCTTCTTTTTTCCACTCTTCAATATTTTCTAATGTATTCTTAACTATTGCCACTTCCGTATTTAAATCATATTTCTTACTACCTAAAAGATTTGTGATTTCATCTGATATTTTTTCATCATTTATTATATTTGAAGAATAAAATGACATTGAAAATAATTGGTCATTTTGTTCACTCATTGTATATAGCTTTCTCATTGAAACTGCTGTACCTAATACTGTAACTGTACATGCTGTTAAAATACCTATTGTAGCATAAGTAGTGTAATTCTTCTTTATTCTGTAAGCTAAACTATTAATAGTTATTACATTCTCACCTTTATATAATATTTTTTTATTATTAATTAAAAAGTTAAGAACTACAGGAATTGCAGCATAAAACAATCCATAAGTACCTATACAAACTAAAACCAAAGTTTTTAAAGCATTTATTTTTGAACTAAATACTAGATAATATCCATAAGTAATAAATCCAACTGAAACAATAGCTATAATATAAGTAAACACACTAATCTTCGGCATCTTTTCAGACTTCTTACTATCATTTAAAAGGTCAATTACCTTACTTCTTGCAATATTAACAAAGCCTTTTATACTCATTAATAAAAATATAAACATAAATATTAAAAATGTGCTTACTATAGAATTAGCTGTAACAGTAAATTTAACATCTACATTAAATCCTGCAACTGCAAAAACTATCATTTGAAAGAATTTAGAAAATAATACCCCAACACCAATTCCAATTACACTAGCAGATAAGCCTATTAACATCATCTCTGAAAAATAGATTTTACCAATAGTTTTTAAATCAACGCCCATAAAGGTAAAAAGTCCAATTTCCTTTTTCCTATTTCTCAAAAACACATTTGATGTATACCAAATAAAGAAAAACATAAAAACAGCTAAAATTACACTAACTGCTTGTAACATCATCTTAGTATAAGATGCATTAGCTTCTCCTAATACCTGTATTGCTTCGCCATTCATAAGTATAAAAAAATTACTTAAAATAATTACTGAAAAAATCATAGAAATAAAAAACATGGTGTATGTCTTTATATTATTCTTAAAATTATTAAAGGCTATGGAAAGTATACTCATTATTTAGCACCTCCTAAAGTTGCTAATAAATCAATTATCTTACCATAAAACTCTTTTCTATCATTACCTTTATTTAATTGACACTTTATCTCTCCATCACTAAGCATATAAACTTTTTTAGAATAGCTTGCACTAAAAGCATCATGAGTAACCATTATTATAGTTGCTTTATTTTCTTCATTTACTCTCTTTAAGCACTCTAATAAGTCTATAGAAGATTTTGAATCTAAAGCTCCTGTTGGTTCATCAGCAAATATAACCTTAGGCTCTGTAATTAACGCTCTAGCTGCTGCACCTCTCTGCTTTTGTCCTCCTGATAATTCATAAGGGTACTTTTTAAGATGCTCTGTAAGCCCAAAAATATCAGCCATCCTAATAACTTTATCTTCAATTTCCTTACTTTTCTTTCTTCCCAATGCTAATGGAAGTGCTATATTATCCATTAATGTCATGTTATCTAAAAGGCTATAATCTTGAAATATAAACCCTATTTTATCTTTTCTAATGTCTGATAACTCTTTATTTTTCACCTTTGTAATATCTATTCCATCTAAAAGTATCTCACCTTTAGTAGGCTTATCTAATGTAGATAATAAATTTAAAAGAGTTGTTTTTCCTGCTCCTGAGGGCCCCATTATAGATAAGAATTCTCCCTCTTCAACAGACAAAGATATATTATTTAAAACTCTGGTCTTAAAGCCTTTAATTCCATAATCCTTTGATAAATTATTTAACTTTAATATTTCACCCATCTATTATTTCCTCCAAAATCTAATTTCTATTTAGCTGAGCTATTAATCAGCTTACAAATTAATTTTAGTGGTTTTTTAATAATTAATCCTTCACTTAACATTACATTTAAACATCTAATGTTACATTTTTGTAATGGTAGTAAAATCAGATATTTTATTAAACTTTATTTTAAATAACGTGTATTGATTTTTTACTGACTGTACTTCAAATGAATTTCCTAGCTTATCTAAAATCTTCTTAGAAAAATAAAGTCCCATTCCAGTAGATTTATATATAGTATTTCTACCATTGCTACCTGTAAATCCTTTGTTAAATACTCTCTCAATATCCTCCTTGGCTATTCCAATCCCATTATCTCTAATATTTAAACATATGTATTTATCTGTTTCCTCTGCATAAAATTTTATTTCTGCATTTTCCTTCGAGTACTTTATTGCATTATTAATAAGCTGATCTAAAACATATAAAATCCACTTTTTATCTGTATAAACATAGTGGTCTAAGTTCTCTAAGCTTATATCAATACTATTTCTTATTAATAAGAATGCATTGTTTTTAATAGCTTGCTTTACTATATCTTTTAACTTTTCCTCTGAAATAAATATATCCTCAGCAGCAGCTGTTGCTCTACTTCCATACATTACTGAATTAACTAAGAAATTAATTTTTTCAGTTTCATTTTTAATATCTGTACTTATCTTTGCATCATCAATACGCTCTAAAATCATTGATATTGCACTAATAGGAAGTTTTATTTCATGAACCCACCTAGAAATATACTCTTCCATATCTTTAATTTGTTCATCTTTAATATCTATAACCTCAGAATACTTGCTTTCTTTTTTATTAATGATATATCTGATTATCTCTTCTTCTAAAAAATCACCTTCAACATCATCTATATTGATATCATTATCATCTTCAACTAACTCATATAGCTTACTATAACGTTCCTTCCAGCTTCTATACTTAATTATGAAAGCTACTATATAAAGAACTACTAATATTAAATCTAAGTAATATACTTCTCCCATATTATCCTTTAGCAAATTTAACACTAAAAAATATATATTAATAAAAAATAAGATACTACAATTAAACAAAATACATTTTATATTTTCTCGTATAAACCTTTTTAAATTCATTGTATAAAATACCCTATTCCTTTTTTAGTTTTAATTACATCATCTAAACCTAAGTCCTTTATTTTCCCTCTAAGCCTAGTAATATTCACCGTTAATGTATTATCACTAACAAATTCATCATCATTCCATAAGCTCATCATAATCTTTTCCCTGGCTACTACCTTCCCCTTATTTTTTATAAGCAATGATAGTATCTTAATCTCATTTTTAGTAAGCTCTATTTCTTTATCCTTATATCTAAAAATACACTTTTCAATATCTAAAACTGCATCATTATAATAAATTAAAGAATCAGAACTTGCATAATCATAGCTTCTACGTAATAATGCATTTATTTTTGATATTAATACTTCAACTGAAAAAGGCTTTGTAATATAATCATCTCCACCATTATTCATTCCCATAATAATATCCATATTAGAATCTCTTGAAGATAAGAATATTATGGGAACCTTAGAAATCTCCCTTATTTTTTCACACCAATAAAATCCATCATAATACGGTAAATTTATATCCATTAATATAAGACTTGGTTTTATATCTATAAATTCCTTTAATATATTTTCAAAGTTATCTATTGTAGCTACTTCAAATCCCCATTTAACTAATGATAACTCTAACTCTCTAGCTACATTTAAATCATCTTCAATTAATAATATCTTTTTCAACGTCTTCACCTCTTACTTAGTATATTGCTTATCTTATCAAAATACTATTATAAATTTACCATATCTATATAGCGATAATAACAAAACACTAGCTGAGAACTTAATCCCAGCTAGTGTTTTACTCTCCCAACAAACTCATCGTAACTTTCAGGCTTACCATTTCCAAATATAATTTTAAATTCATTTGTTTCTGTATTTCTATAATTAATATAGCTCTTATTTAAATCTAATCTAGAAGTATCACTAAAATTAAACTTCTTTAATACATCCTCTTCCCTAACATTTTCACCTAATGTTCCTACTTGTCCAATTCCACTAGAAGTTACTAGCTTATAAGCTCCACATGGATTTAAATATTCGATTTCTTTTACTTCTATAGATTCGCTTTCTTCCTCATGACATTTATCACAGTGACAACCTAGCTCATGCTTTGGATTTTCTTTATTATAAAAATAACCACAACAATTACAAATCTTAGTTGTTCCATTAGATGAGTTTTCTATACTAACTAATCCCCCACATATTTTACATTTCTCAATATTTAATACGTTATCCATATTATCCCCCCATTCTTCCTTCATAAATTAATTATATTAACAACATAGTATTTTTATGAAAGATACTTTTGTATCATTATCTCTGTTTTGTTTTTTATTTTATGATTATACTCATTTACGAGTATTTTATTTTAAAGTATAATATGAATATATAGTATTGAATAATCTATAAATTCAATAATATCATTTAAGGGGGGTGAAAAATTATGACTGATTTTATTCTAATTATTTTACCATTGATATTAGTTAGTATTGCAATGATTTTATTAGTAAATAATCTTAAGAAGAAAAATAAAAAAAAGAACGTTTCCAAAAATGAAACACACAATCAAAAGGAAGATAAATCAGAAGAAGATTATATGACTTTAGGAATGACATTAGGAATGTGTTTTGGTGTAACAATAGGCTCAATATTTACAAATACATTTGGACCAAATTCTATCACTTATGGAATATGTTTTGGCATGTTAGGTGGTATGGTTATAGGAATGACAATAAAGAAAAAGTAATGCTTAATTAAACATAGTAATGCACTGGCAAATTTAAATTATTGAGATTTAGAAATAAAGTGGATAAGTTATTTCTTCACTTTTATATGACCTATTATAACATCGATTTAAAACAGAGCCTAAAAATAAAATACTAACTATAAACATACTATATTATAGTTAGTATTTTAACTTTTACACTTGATAATATTTACTAGAAAATGCTATTAAATCCACTCTAAAAATATTGGGAATCTTTTTCTCCAAGAAGCTTCAGAGTGATTTGCCCCTTCATCAATAATAAGCTTCAAATCCTCGCTATCTTGTCCTAATTCCAAAAGTAAATTTGCTATATCTTTTGTATCTTCTACATAAATCCTGTTGAAGTCTTTATTTTCTTCATCTGAAGTTTCTTTAGTTCCTACATCTAGATAAACCTTAGTTCCTTTTTTAAAATTATCTTTTATGAATTCCATTAGTTTATCTTTTTTAAACCAAGCTGCTGTTGAAAATGCTCCAATAGCCGAAAATATTTCTTTATACTTATACCCTGCATATAAAGATATAAATGCTCCCATTGATGAGCCAGCAATAAATGTATTATTTCTATCTTTTAATGTTCTGTACCTTTTATCTATAAGTGGTTTTAATGTTTTAACTAAAAACTCTACGTACAAATCTCCCTCTCCACCAGCAACTTGTAAAGTTTTTGAATGGATAAATTCTGATAAATTGTCATTTACCCAAGGTGAATATTCATCAATTCTTCCTCCATCTAAATTACAGTCAACTCCTACAACTATAATTCCATCTCTACCCTGTTTTTCAATATTACTTACAGCATCTTGAATCCTCCATGCTTCACCAAATGATGCAGTTTCCTCATAAAATAGATTATGTCCATCTTGCATATAAAGTACAGCATATTTTTTATCTTCTCTTTCATCATAATCACCTGGTAAATATACTCTTACCATTCTATCTCTTCCTAATTGACCTATATGAATACTAAAGTTTTCAATTCTATACATCCTCAACACCTCTTTTAATTTATTAGTTGCACCTCGAAGGTCCAGTTATTTTCCATAGACAATCATAATACTATCAGCTAAAAAACTTCCTATAAATACAGCTTATAACAATATGCCAAATATTACTATAACAATATTTATTCTACCGTTACTTTATATATTAAAAATCACCTGTTAGATAAATTAATACAAATGAATTTAAATAATTCGCTATGTTTAAGAATAATGTTGAAAATAATGCGTTTAAAAAGGACCGATAAACTATTGGTCCTTTTAGTTCGTTATTATTTAAGATTGTTCATAGAATCTAATTGGTAAATTGAAATTTATCACTCTCTTTATTGATATGTTTTATTAATATTTTTAATTAACATTTTATATTGCAAGTCCCCTAATCCATATTGTGGGAAATTACTAAATAGCTCATTAATAAGTTGCTTTTCAGATTTATTAATATGTTCAATTATATACCTATTAATTTCACTATCTTTATTCAAATAGTTTAAATATAATAATGTAGCTTGATATAATACTGGCATTAGCTTTTCATTTGGCATCTGTTTATTGCAGATTATACTTTTGTATCTTTGATAACTTCCATTTATATCAATTTCATAAGCATTAGGTAACATCTCATCACTACTTTCAATAGCCATACAGAATAGTACATCTCCATCAAAGTTACTTTGCTCTAAATAAGCAAGTATTGTCAGCATATTCATTTGACAGAACATATCATCACCAAACCATAATACTATTGTATCAAATTCATTTTTAAATAATGGTTCTAATGGATTTAATACTATATCTCTATATTGTTCTATTGTTCCATTAAGTGATTGTACTCTTTTTTCAATAAATGCTTGTGAAAATATTTCTTCATCAGCTTCGCCCCAACACATAGCTTCATTAAATGAAACATAAGTAAAGTTTTCATTACACCATTTCTTCTTCTTAAACTCGTCCATCATACAACCACCATTTAAAATATGAAGAACATTGGATTCATACTTAGAATATATTTTCTCTTGAATAGTATTAATTATTTCATTTTTCATTACATAACCCTGATTATCACTTTCGTTATTATAAGTAATTTTAGAATTAAATTGTGAAGCTGGTAATTTATTTTTTCTATATTCATATGGAGATATTCCATAACAACTTAAAAATGCACGAGAAAATGCTTCTTGAGATGAATAGCAATATTTATATGCAATATCAATAATTCTTAATTTTGTTAATCATAAATCATCTGCGGCACATTGTAATCTTCTTTTTAAAATATATTTTTTAATTGATATTCCTATGTATTTACGAAAACTTGTTGAGCAATAAAATGGTGAATAATTAACTCTTGTAGCTATATCTGTTAATGAAATATCATTACTCAAATTATCCTCAATATAATCAATAATCTCTTCAATATTATTTTTTTGCATTGTATTCGCCTCCTTACAACTCAATTATATTTGGTCTAATGTTTGATTTTATGATATTTCTTGTGTTAATTTTAAAATTTGGCTCTGTTAGATTAAATTGTTGATATTGTACTCAAAATAGGGTTGTACAAATTACAACCCTATCTAACTATAAACTCTGTTTAGATTCCCTAACAATATTTCTATTGCAAAGGTCTAT